>CAZION010000040.1:0-43043 GCA_964540865.1 uncultured Victivallis sp. | reverse complement strand
AGATTCACTCCGAGGCCGGAGATCCATTTCGGCAGAACTCCGGGCTCATGCGGCGGCGGAACCATTTCCTTTTTCGAAATCACTTTTTTCGATTTTTCATCAACTTCTATCAGGGCGAAACTCCCGCAGTGCCCGAAATGCATGCAAAGTTTCCCGTCTTGTACCGGCAGTGCAATAATCATGTTCCTTCTCCTCTTTTTTTTATTTTAAATTCTTCCGATTATCTTTTCCCATATGCTCTTTATTTCGTCAACACTTGCTCCTTTGTTATATTCGACTACGCTCAACCCTTCATTTTGCGCATTTGTAACTTCTCGGTCATAGGTGATTTTTCCCACAAAGGTGGCCCCGGACTCCTCAGACATTTTTTCGATTTTCCCGCTGAGCTCGGGATTTATATCGAATTTGTTGACGCAGACAAACATTTTTATTCTGAAATGCCGTGCCAGTTCAGTGACACGGCATAGGTCATGAATCCCTGACAACGTAGGTTCGGCTACGGCTAGCACAGCATCCGCGCCTGTTACGGATGATATGACAGGGCAACCTATTCCGGGCGGTCCGTCGGTGATGATTAACTTCCTTCCAGTTTCCACCGCCACCTTTTTCGCATTGGTGCGGACAATGTTTACGAGTTTTCCGGAATTTTCCGCTCCCGGTCCCAGCACCGCATGCACCATGGGGCCGAACCTGGTGTCTGAAACATACCATTCACCGCAATAGCGTTCATGGAAATCAATGGCTTTGACCGGACACAGGCGCACACACGCCCCGCATCCTTCGCAGGAAGACGCATCGATCGAAAATTCGGCTTCGCCGGCAGCAGCACCTATCATCTTTACGGCTTCAAAACGACAGTGGGCAGGGCAGGCCCCGCAGCGGATGCAGTCGTCCTTCCTTATCTCAGACTCGTGCCCGCAGAAGAACTGATTGTCTATCCTTATTGACGGATGGAGTATCAGATGCAGATCGGAGGCATCCACATCGGCATCGGCTATTACAGCGTTTTCCGAAAGGGCTGCAAACGATGCGGTTATCGTCGTTTTTCCGGTTCCGCCTTTACCGCTTATTATCACTAATTCCTTCACTTGATATTAATCTCCTTGTCTGCTTCCTTACTGACCATCTGCTTCATGCCAGCAATAAGCTTCTCAAAATCACTTCTTATTTCCGGCATGCATTCCACAAGGGAGACACCTCGTGAATATGCTTCCGCAATTTTCCTGCCTTCCGCTATCCTCATCATAACCGGGATTTTTTCAGATCTGCAGTGTTTTCCGATGCAATCATCCTCAGAAACAGATTTGTTGACAATTATTCCGAAGGGAAGTTTCAGCTGTCTTAAAACCTTGATCGCAAGTTTCATGTCGTGAAGTCCGAATGGTGTAGGCTCTGTCACGAGCAGCACGAAGTCAGAATTCTTCACTGATGTCACGAAAGGGCAGGCGGTACCCGGGGGGCAGTCGATGATTCTTAAAGCCGAATTCCCAAGTCGGTTTTTAACTGCGCGGATGAGGGGAGGGGACATGGCGGTGCCTACATTCATGCATCCTGAGACGAAATCTATGTTCCCCTTCACCCCGATCTCCAATGTCCCGATATTTTTTCCGACCTCTGTTATTGCACCTTCCGGACAAATCTTCAGGCAAAGGCCACAACTGTGGCAGAGTTCAACTACGAACAAGGGCTTGTTCAAGAAAGCAATGGCGTTGAACTCACATATTCCGGAACATTTTCCGCATCTTGTGCATTTCCCCTCATCTAGAAAAGGGACGGGCACTGTCACGGGCTCTGTTGTCCGGATTTCCGGGTTTATGAATATATGCGCATTCGGTTCTTCCACGTCGCAGTCGAGCAACTGTGTCCGAGCCCCGGCGCACAAGGCCAGGGAGACCGCAACTGTGGTTTTTCCTGTTCCTCCCTTGCCGGAAGCTACGGCTACAGTGAATCCGTTTTCAATTTTCCCTGTTGTAAATTCTGTCTTCATTATAAAGAATATCCGATCCGTTTGAAGGCATGTGAGGCAGGCGATATTTCCCCACCACTTGCGGCGAGGATTGTCTGGATGTCAGGAGATTCTTTATTTCCAATGACCTTCGACATCCGCAGATTCCTGTTTTTTAAGTGAATTTGACTGGTAGAGCCGAAGTGCCTCTGAAACAGAAATCCCCTCGGCCAAAAAGACGGAGATCCCGGCGTTCTTCAACAGGTTGAAAGCCTTAGGCCCGCAATGCCCCGTTATAACGACCTGCACTCCGGCTTTTATGACATTGATAGCTGATTGTATTCCAGCGCCTTGGGCAGCATTCATATTGACATCATTGTTCAATACATCCGAGTTTTGGCTGTCAGTATTATGAACAATAAATCTCGGCGAGCGCCCGAAGCGGCTTTCCAAAGGATCGGCAATAGAACTGCCTGATGTTGTTAATGCAATTTTCATTCCAAGTTCCTTCTTTTACTATTATTCACTTGTTTTTACCGGGAAATTCCTACTTGACTTCATTCATGATGTCAAAAGGATATTTTTCCGAATTTAAAATCAAAGTTATCTTGCCTGCCTTAATCCTGTTCAAGGATTCCAACTTCCTGAGAAAGAGGGCAAGCTCCGGATTTTCAGTGAATGTGGAATAATATTTAGCGGCAAGCGCATCTCCTTCGCTCCTTATGATCTTCGCTTTCGCTTCGGCCTCGGCAAGAGCGATCTTCCTTTTGTTGTCAGCTTCGTCCCTCATTGATTTTGCCTCGCTTTTGCCAGATGAACGATATTTTTCGGACAGGACATTCCTTTCGGCTTTCATCCTTTCAAAGACCTTTTCCGTAATTTTTTCCGGAAGGATGAATGTTTTTATGCCGACAGCTTCTATTTTTAAACCGAGCGCATTCATGGCTTTTACTTCGAGATCCCTTTTTATTTCATCTTCAATCATGTCAATTTTAACTTTTCCATCACCGGTGTTTATGAAATCGCCCAGATAGTGTGCCCCTACTGCCGAATTCCTCGCGCAACGCATCAGATTGTCAAGAAGAACTTCAGCCTTGTTCATGTTTCCCACGTTTTTAAATAACTTTTCCGCATCAAGCACCCTGTAGACCGTAAACATTCCCACGACAACTGTCTCTCCCTCACGGGTGCTCACCTCTTCAAATTTCCCGGTGAACCCGTCGAAACAGTACATGCGGTTGTCGAACTTGAAGATGATATCGATTGGATATGGCCAGCAGAAATGAAGGCCCGGTTCATTCTGAACTGATATTTTTCCCAAAGTCTTTACGATTGCAACTTCTGTGGATTTGACCTGATAAGAGAAAATCACAATCAGGAATATCGCAGAAACCAGCGCTCCAAAAAACATGGCGGGCCAATGTTTAAAGTATTTCAATACCGCTCTCATGAACATTTCTTCCGTTGTTAATGACAATCATTTCCATTAATAAGCAAAAAAATATATTATCTCATCCTTTTGAGTCACAATCAGCGCAGAGCCCGTAAAACTGTATGAGATGATTTGTGATCTTGAAATTGTACTTGTTTGAAAGACCTTTTTCAGTTTCCTGAAGCAGTTTTACTTCCTGATCAATGAAATCCGAATAATCAATGATTTTTCTGCATCCGGTGCATACGAGGTGATGGTGGTGGTTTGGTTTCTTTGGGCTTTCGGCGAGTTCGTACCTAGCGCGCCCGTCCCCGACTTCCAGTTTGAAGATGAGAGCCAAGTCGGAAAGGACGTCCAAGGTCCTGTAAACTGTGGTGAGCCCTATGTTTGGATGGGTGGAGTGAATCTTCATGTAAACATCCTCTGCGCTCATGTGCTTGTCTGTCTTTGCTAAGACATCAAGTATCGCTTCACGGGCAATCGTCACCCTGTATCCGCAGCTGCGGAACTTACCATGCCACCATTGTGAATCTTTACATTTCATTTCTTGTTCCAGGTCATTAATGCCAATGATTACCATTTGCAATAGTATGCCTATATCATATATTGTCAAGTTGCATTCTTAATAAATTAATACATTCTTTCCATGTTCAGTAATCGCTTTGTCTCTTTCTGGGACTGGGGGACAGAGAAGACTGAGAAAAGAATTCGGCTGAGTGGGCGTAAGAATCAATAAATATCCGCCTTCTTCCTTTTGCGGCGCTCTGCGTCTTAATCTCAGCTTACTTTGCGGTAAAGGCATTGAATCTTAACCGCAAAGAGTGCAATGGGAAGACGCGAAGTTCGCAGAGTTTATAGGATATGGCAGAAAATTAAATCACAAGGGGAGATGGCGACATGAGTGATTTCGACAGCAGGGCAAGGGACTGGGACAAGGAGAAGAGGCATGTGGACAGATCCCTGGCGATAGCCTCTGAATTGTTAAGGACAGTTCCTCTGAACAGCAATATGAAGGCTCTTGAATTCGGAGCAGGAACAGGATTTCTGAGTTTCATCCTGAAAGACAGGTTTGCAGAAATTACAATGATGGACAATGCTAAAGAGATGGTGAAGGTTGCCCAGGAGAGAATAGCCTCTGAAAAGGCTAAAAATATGAATGTCGTATACCTTGATCTTGAAAAAGAAGATTACAGTGGCGAATTTGATGTTATCTACACACAGATGGTTCTGCATCATATTATAAATATCGATGTAATATTAGATAAGTTTTATTCGTTGTTGAAGGAAGGAGGTTGTCTCGCCATTGCAGACCTGTATTCCGAAGACGGTTCATTCCATGACGCCGACTTCAAGGGACATAACGGGTTTGATATGGAAGATCTTTCGTCTGTTTTAAAAGGTAAGGGATTTGTAGATATTAAACACAAGCATTGCTACAACTTGAAAAAGAATATCGCATCCGGAGAACTTAAAGAATTCCCCATATTCCTTCTTGTCGCTTCAAAATAGACTGTACCCGGAAAGCTGTTAACGCAGATATATTGTTCAAAGGGGGACAATGAATCTTCCTTCATCCCCGTCATCTATTATCTTTACCTTGCATTCATATGCACTCTCGATCAGGTTTGGTTCCAGCACATGCTTGACGGATCCGTCCCTGATTATCCGTCCGGACTTCATAAGGATTATTCTTGAAGAATATCTTGCGGCAATATTTATGTCATGTGAAATAAGAAGGATTGTCAGGTTCCTTTCCTTGTTAAGTTCTCTCAGGATTTTCATCAGCTGGGAGCTGTGTCCGATATCAAGATGTGAGGTCGGTTCATCAAGAAGCAGGATTTCCGGCTCCTGTGCAAGTGCCATCGCCAGCATCACGCGCTGTTTTTCGCCTCCGCTCAGATTGTTGAAGGGGGTTTCCGAATATGAATCTACATCCATGATAGACATGGCATGCGAGATTGACTGAAGATCCGATTTTGAAGGTGCTGCAAACCTTGACAACCGCGACACCCGCCCCATCTCGACAATCTGACGGACTGTGTATGACAGCGGGGAAAACACGTTTTGAGGGACGACCGCCATGATTCCCGCGCGTTCAGCGTGTGACAGAGCCAGGATATTTCTGTCTTTTATCCTGATGTTCCCGCCAGTGACAGGGACATATCCGCTCAAAACCCTGAAAACCGTTGTTTTTCCAGCACCATTTGGTCCGATCAGAGCTGCAAAATCACCTCTGTTCACCGAGAAGCTCATACCATCTATAATATTTCTTTTAAGCCCCGGATATGTGCAGGCGATATTTTCCGCTGAAATAATCATTTCCCTCATGACCCTTTTATCCGGTTGTTTTTCCTGTTCAACAGCCATATGAAGAACGGTCCGCCAACAAGTGAAGTGATTACACCCACCGGAATCTCCCGTGGGCTTAATACTGTTTTGGCGAAAGTATCACAAATCATCAGGAACATTCCCCCGTAAAGCAGCGAGAGCGGGAACAGCCTCCTGTGATCCGAGCCGAACAGCCGCCTGAGGATATGAGGTACTACCAGTCCAACAAAACCGATGATTCCCGAAAGCGCGACGGCGGATGCGGCGAGGAGAGATGAGAAGCCGAGTATGACAAGAGCGAGAACCTTCGAGTTTATCCCGAGATAGAATGCCATTTCATCCCCCAGTGTCAACGCATTGATCTCCCTTCCATAGAAAAAGAGGACGGTTGTCCCGGCAAAGAGCGTTATTGCCGCAACCTTCAGGAAAGCCATGTTCCCCTGTTCGAGATTCCCAAGCATCCACCACATTATGCTGTTTAGCTTATGGCTGTCGAGTACGCTTATGATGAACATAAGCATGCTTGAACACAGTGTTCCCGCAATAACCCCGCTGAGCATGACATTGGTTGCATATTCCGAGCCTGTCCCCTTGGCTATGAACAGGACCAGACTCAAAACAATCAGGGCGGTGACGAATGAGAAAAGCGGAAGGAACAGGAAACTCAGGGCCGTGAGCCCCAGTGCAATTGCAAGTGCGGCACCAAGGCTTGCCCCGCCGCTGATTCCCAGGATGAAGGGCTCTGCCAGGGGATTCCGGAGTATCGCCTGATATGCGGCTCCGGAAACAGCCAGGCTCCCGCCTACGATAAAACCGGACAGGAGCCTGTTGAACCGCAGGCATATTATGTTCGCCACTTCGGGACTGGCGCACAGATAGTCTGTCGGACTTATGAAAACGGTTCCAAAGCAGAGGCATATCCCGAAAACGACAGGCAGCATCGCAATGGTAATAATGAATATCAGCAATGTATTTGTTTTTTGCATAAAATTCGCCTTAGATCAAGCTTCAAACGTTCTGAGTAATGCGGGCTTTCATACTGTAATATCCAACTACAGGCTAAAAGCCTGTGTTACTTTAAGAACATGCCTTGCGGCATTTACTACGAACAAATCAAGATTCGTATTCGTTGGTAGTTAAGCCCGCAAGGGCTGTTTTTCCGCCTCCTCGTGTTTAATGTATTTGTTTGGACTTTTTTAATTGTCAACATTGTTTGGAACTTGGAATCTTCCTATTCCGCAGACGCTGGCATCCCCTCCGGGAAAAAACATTTCCTGAATATTCCCAGGGATTCTGTCATCCTCGGCCCCAGCCGGTATATGAGGCTTTCTTCCATCCCGGTATAGATCCTGTCGTTTTTTACCGCCGGCATTTGACCCCATCCGTCTCGCCTTTTCATTTCACTTCCCGCGAACTTCCCCATCGCCGGCGCAATGATTACGTCCGGCTTCGACAGGATTACCCACTCCCTTGAACATTTCAGGTATGCGATCTTTTCGCCGCCAGCGACATTCACTCCTCCGGAGATGGTAATTAAATCATTGACGAATGATTTTCCGCCTACCGTCATGAGCGGGTTATCCCAGACTTCAAGATACACCTTCGGCCTTTTTTCAACAGGAACGGTTCCGGTGATCTTCTTTTCCAGGTCAAATATCTTTTTCACCCTCTGGATTTCCCGTTCGGACAGGGACTTGCAGTTCAAAATCGCCCCCAGTTCGGAGACAGCCATGTAATAGTCGTCAATTGTTTCATTAGGAAGAATAACGAATTTTATTCCGAGCTCCTCGATGTTCTTCCTTATTCCGTCATCCCTGATTCCGGATGAAACTATGTAATCCGGCTTCAACCCGGCTACAAATTCCATGGACGGTACGCCGAATTTTCCGGCTATTGGCAGCTTTTTAGCTTCAGCCGGATAATCGCATGCCGAGCTTCTCCCTACAAGGCAGCCACCCTTGCCGAGATGGAATATCAACTCAGTGAGATTCGGTGAAAGCGAGATGATTTTGACCATGTCTTCCGCCCCGGCGGAAAAATGAATCCCAAGCAGGACAGCCAATATCAGCATGTTTTTAATGGTTTTTCTCATTCTATTGAAGTTATTCCCATGCCCATGTTCTTTATTTTTTTGACGTTGAAGACCACTTTGTCCTGAAGGCTTCTGGCCTCAATCCTATAGGAGTCATCCCATCCTGAATATCTGTATATTTTGCCGATCTCAAGGTTCCCCCCCTTAAGTACATCCATCTTCAGGAACATGCCGGTAAAATCCTCTCTGGAGCAATCATCGTTCACAATGCAGAATTTATCCATGTTGCTACCCCCTCCGTTCGAATAACCGGCTATAACGCCCATTGCGAAGCTCGCAGCATCCCTGTATTCCTGGCTTTGCGATTCCAAAGAAACTATCCTATATCCCTTGCCCGCCACAGCAACAGGATCTTTTCCCCTCCCGGTGAAATAGACGGTTGACACGGCAATCAGGATCGCCATGCCTGCGTATAACAGGATCGCCTTGGCAGGATATCGCCTCTTCTGCGACAACGTCAATTTTCTTCTTTCAATGATCTGTTTTGAAAGAGCATAAAATGTTTTTCTCATTTTCATATGAAACATCTCCATGTTTGGTTAAAAAAACTTATCCGCCAGCTCATTCCAGAGGAATATCATCCTTCCAGGGATCGTAGAGCGAATTATCCTTCGGCCCGAAAAATCCTATCCGGTTGCTGAAGCGCTTGCCGTCATCGGTCTGCGCCCCTTCTGGCGATATGTAATCGGGATCGAATTTTTCCTGGCTCACATGTCCGTCAACCCATGCGATGTTAGCTGTGTTGACATGTCTGAAGTGAATTTTTGCATTGTTTGTCGTGGACGTGGGCTTTTTCGTCCGCAGCTTGTCCTGGGGTGCGCTTGAGATGGAATACGGGAGGTTCAGTTGTGTGTCTTCCTTGAGCTGTCCACCGGAATAATGGGCGCAGTCGCCGAATTCAATTGTGCTTTCAGGAGAGGCTATTTGCTCCGGCCTCATTGATGAACCAAAATTCCAGGCGGTAACATATCCGCTGTAATAGTGATTGCTTCCGACCCCGTACCAGTTGTACCCGTACAGGTACGGTCGGGACTGCTCTGGTAGATATGCGTCTGAAGTGCAGCGTACCGATTTTTCGACATCCTTGATGTATCCCGACAGCGTGCCTGCCGAGGTGTTCCAGGGATTCGTCGAAGAACTCCGGTATGCAAGACACTGAGTTCCATACGTCATGATGCCTGATGACCTTGCAGGGCAGAAAACTTTGTAGTCGACGGCATAGCTCTGATTCGCTAGGGAGACACTTTTCAAGTTGTTCGCACAGGAGGTTTTCTTGGCCATTTCCCTGGCGATAGACAGGGCGGGGAGCAGAAGACCAGCAAGAATTCCAATGATGGCTATGACTACGAGGAGCTCGACGAGCGTGAATGCCGGGCGCCTCCTTCTTCTGATTCTCCAATCCGGCTTTGCCGGAAATTTTCCTATTCCGGATTTTTCGGGGTTAAACCGATAATCATCAACCGCAATTATCATTTCCCATAATTTGAATTCATTGTCTTTCGACTCGGCAGCGCCATTTCCCTTTTTCATTTTTGACCTTTTACGACTGTGTTACGCGCACAAAAAAACTGCCGATGCTTCCTTGTCAGAAACACCGGCTGTGAAAAGGTTTTCGCTGCTGTTCAGCCCCTGACGCGGAGACATCACAATATTCATCAGCGAGGGTCTGGCTCTTGGATATTTTGTGATTTAATGATTGGGTGATTGACGATTATAAAATCTCCAAGTCACCAAATCTTCAAATCACCATATCTCCAAATACAGTGGCGCGACCGCCTCCGGATTCCACGGAGTTCCCCGCTAAAACAACTTGTAAAGTAAACTCTTTCCTTTTTAATTCAAGTTTTTCTTTTTTTATATTTCCCGACACATTCTTATAGGTAGCGAGGGATATTATCCCGCGATTTCCTTCTCCCTCTCTCGGGATAATATCCCGGATTGCAATAGAAATGCCATGACTTCTCGGGGAGGTTCCCAAAGCTACCAGATCCTCCAATGATATGCCGATGGAGTCGGACGCACCATTGCCGTAGGCGGGATCGGCCTTCTTGCAATTGACTATGATGTTTATTGAAGGAAAGATCTATGCATGATCTAATCCTGACCTTTTACATATATTTAAGCATCGTCCGCATTGAATGCAGTTGTAATTTGAAATATATGCCTTTCCAGTCCGTTCATCAACACTGATCGCCTGTATGGGACATGCCTTTGCACATGTTCCGCATGAGTTGCACTTATCCGCACGGATTACGCGCCTCCTGATGGACACAAGAGAGATCACTCCAAGGACAACTCCGTATGGACATATCAACCTGCAAAAGGGCCGCGGCAGCCAGTAGCCTAAAATCAATGCAACTGAGAGAAAGCACCAGGCCGTAATTCCGCACGCCCAAATCAGGCAAGATTCTGAAAAACCGCCTGTCAGAAAAGCAGATACCTGATTGGTCAAGGCATTTCCGGCAAAAAACAAAGGTTTGTAGGGATCTAAAATGCAGATAAGGAAACATGAGCTTTTTAATGCAAACCAGATAGTTGCAGCTAAGACAAGGGGAGGAAATATGCCGATCAGGAGAAGCAGTTTTGCAGGGAGTCTGGAAGAATTATTTTTCTGGAAAAGATGTTGGATTGCACCAATCGGGCAGGCAGATGTGCAAAAAATACGTCCTGCAATAAAAGCGGCGGCCAGAGGCAGAAGAAAAATCAGCCCAGTATAAAGACATGTCATTTCCGGATGCACTAATCCAATGGTTATATTGGCTACGGCTCCAACAGGGCAGATGCATCCTCCGCGGATGATTCCGAAATAGAGCAACGCCAGAACTGTGAGGATTGCAGGTTCAGCGCGAGGACGGTTTCGGAGAACCATGAACAAACCGGATGACAACAAAAGAACAAGCGCTATAATATCAGAAACACGCCATAGGACGGATTCCGGATAATACTCCACGGGCACATAATTGTCCCTGAAGACCGAAATTTTACCAGAATCAATCTCCTCCGCCTTATAACAGCCCTCTCCCTTCTGGGCAATATCCCCAGTTCGGGATTCCGTAGATTCCTGAGCGAACGATGTAAGTACAAACGCCGGAATGGACAGCGATATAATGATGAAGAATAAAGACAAGTGAAATAATTTCATCCGCGCTCCTCTTTAGGACGGGCTGAATTTTCTTTTTCCGGTATATAGTTCCGGGAATCATACTCCGAACGCATCTGTACGGATTCCACAGCGCCGGACGGGCATCTTGCCGCAATTTCACAGCGGTTACAGCCAAGGCACAGATCAGGGCGTATGACAAGGAACATGGATTTCGAGCCTAGCTGGTTGCACTCCTTAACGCATTTCGCGCAGCCGATACATTTCTTGTCATCAACCGAATAGATGAAATATCCATCAAGTCCGCCGGAATAGTTCCTACGCTTGACCGCATTCCTAGGACAGATGCTTTTACCTTCGGCTTGAATCTTTTCCGAAGCAATGTCGTGATTGCTTATGTGTCCATAGCAAACAACACAGAACGAACATGTTTTCTGATCATTCACAGCCTTTACCGCGGAAGGACGACGTACGCATGCGGTGGAGCAGTTTCCACAGTGAGTGCATTTACCCGGGTTGATCCGCCAGGCGTTACGGGGAAGGGTACTGGAAGAGCCAGCATCTGCTTTTTTTGTACCGGTCAGGCGAAAAGCAATACCGCCAAGTGCAAAAGCACATGCAGTGCGCCCAGCAATGCGAATAAAATTCCTTCTGTCAAACGTGTGCTTTTCAGGCATGTCCCGCATCCATCCAATCATAGACAGCAATCTGATAAAAATCTCAGATCCGCAATTATCACATTTATTGTTTCCTTTTAGTATCAGGTATCCATGGAGCAGGCGGTACAAATCCTCTGCCTAGAAAAGTCTTCGGCGTGTTTTCTCCGGACAATGAAATCAGGGCGCGCTGAAGTCGCAGTGCATCTTTCTCACTTATCTTCCCAAAATCAAGTATCACGGATGTCAATGGACTCTTTCCCGTTGATGCAATGGGCCTGAAATCTTCAGGCTTGGCAATGTCGACTGCACAGTCGGCAGTCATGGCATAATCAGAAATTACTGCCGCATCCGCCTTGCCATCCATCAACTCCCCGATGCTTTCAATGCAACTGGCCTTGGTATAAGTCCTGCCGGGATTTACACTGAGCTGATTGAGCATGCGCAAGGCCGAGAAATATTTCTCATAGGAGTAGTAGTCGCCAGTCACAAGGGATTTTCCTTTCAAGTCGGAGAGCATTTTTACAGGAGAATCCTTTTTTACAATGAATATGCCGACAAGGAACTGCTTGTTATCCGGATCAAGGATATCCGCAATCCTCTTATATTTCATGCCATATTTAGGAACAAGCATAAAGGCAAGCCATGGTTTGCAGATGACGCCGTCGACCCCTCCGGAGCTTAACCTTTTCTCCAGATCGTATGGTTCAATGAAGTATTCAAGGACAAGTTCAATATTGAATTTCTCATTAAGGCCTGCCTGCAGGTCGGAATAAGTCCGTGCGGCGACCTTATGCACGCATTCACAGGCTGTATCCTTGCAATAGGTATCGTTGACGGCAAGTCTTATTTTCAGAGGGGATTTATCGACGTCTCCGGTTTCTGACGCTGAGGCTGGAAGAAAAGCTGTTTCAGTCCAGTTGGCCTCTGCAATACCGGGGGAAACATCCTCCTTCTGCAAGTTATTGCAGCTGGTGCATGCGAGAATGACAGGAACAAACAACGAAAAACGGATCAAATTCATTTCCATCTCCAACTTATTTTGATTTTACCGCAGCAACTTCCTTTTCCGGAATGCATTTGACAATTTTATTGCTGGCTTTTGAGCCTAGGTACACATTCCCCTTGCTGTCCGTGACCATTGGAATGTGCGTACATCCCTTTACAAGCTCGTCGATTCCGCTGATGAGACTCGCCTTTTTCCCCTTCTTGTCATACACCTTTACACGGGTGGTGTCCTTTTCAACAGTAACAATTGATCCGTCTGGAAGAAGCGCGAGGCTTACAGGATTGCAACAGCCGTGGAAATCATCAATTCCGTTGCCCCGTTTCCCAAAATCTCCTGGCGCTGAACCTCCTGCGGTGGTGAAAGAAGAGACTTTGAAGGCACCGAGATTGGCGACTAAAATCGTGTCGTTCGGCC
Organism: uncultured Victivallis sp.; assembly: GCA_964540865.1. Taxonomy (GTDB): domain Bacteria; phylum Verrucomicrobiota; class Lentisphaeria; order Victivallales; family GWF2-50-93; genus GWF2-50-93. The sequence goes on along the minus strand of CAZION010000040.1, from coordinate 30,067 downwards.
CTTCGCAGAAATCAAATATGCCACAGCATATGCGGATACCGTCATTTATGGACTTCTTTATTTTCCCTGTCTTTGGATCGCATATCAGCAATGCACACTGGCCCCTGTCAGCTATGACAAGCTTATCCTTGATGAAGCGCATGGAGGAGGGATCCAATACTCCTTCTATTGGAACAGACTTTTCTTTCTTTCCGGCCATGTCATATATTCCGCAGTTCACATAGACTTTTCCTTTGGGTATTTTTCCGCCTTCCTTCTTAAATACTTCCCTGTCAAAGTCGGTTGTTGCGACATATATTTTGATATCGTCTGTGGCTATTGCTCCAGCTTTCCCTGTCTGTTCGGCCTGAAACGAAACTTTCTCCTTGCCTTCGGAGTCAAAAATCTTGACAGAACTGTCTGAAAAAAGCACACACAGGTCGTCTTTCGATGTCATTGCCATATATACAATGGCAGCTTTGGCGTTAGTCGCATATGAAGTATCAGCCTTGTATGAAGGAGCTTGTGCAATTTCGGCGGCCATAGCCACCATGGAAAGAACTATTGAAAATACAATAATAGCCGATGCCATTAGAAATTTTCTGTTTTTCATCTTTTATTCCCCCAGTTTAAGTTTCTTTTCAACATAATTTTCAAACTATATTTAAATAGCGAAAATATCAAGTTTCAAGATGTTAAAACAGCAGAAAAGAATCAGCCTGACCCGAAGTTGTGTTCCAGCTCATATTCCCCGTTTTTTTGGATATTTAACATTTTTTCAACCACCCATCGGCATCGTGCCTCCTTAATTAGCTGGACATGTGTCAACTAAAACTTTTATTGCAAATCGGTCATCCCGTTCAGAAAGCGTTTTGGCCTCGCTTGTGCTCAGTCGTGATGCATTCACATTGTTAAGTTTCCTTTGGCATGCTTTGACCGCAGCATTCATCTGTTCCAGTGAGGGTCTCTTGTACGGCTGTCCAGGAACAGGTATGTAGCACATTATATGGAAGGGGATATTCTTGCTGAGTTTTGAAATCCATTCCGCTATTGCTTCAACTTGATCCAAATCAACCAGGCCTGGCACATATACTACATTTGCCTTAAGTTCCATCCCTGAATCAAAAGCCATAGAAAAGTTATCAAATATGGCTTTTTTGCGCCTCCCGGTATATGCCAGATGTGTTTTTTCGTCCCATGCCTTCAGTCCAACATTTGCGCCGTCCAGATTTTTCATGGGTATTCCGCTGCCATTGGTATGGCCAAGAAATGTCTTTGCAGGCAATTTGTTCTTTACGAACTCAAGCATTGCAGGCAGATCCGTTGCAATCGACGGCTCCCCACCCATGAAGTTGACTTTATCAACGGAAACCGATTCCAACGCCGCCTTCATCTCATCGACTGATAAAAATCTCTTGGGCTTAAGATAAGCTTTTCCGGGAACCCCATCCGCTCCACTTCGCAACTTATAGCTGCATACCGGACATCTGAATGTGCATCCGTAATTATGAAGGGTGGCAAACCGGTGTTTCTCGTTGTATGTGATCTTGTAGAACGCCATCTGTGATCCTTTGTTTAATATTTTGAAATTGGAATTATGCAAGTCCTTCCAGACTCCCCGACGAGACTTATTTCAGCCTTGATGCCGTAGACATCTCTCAATGCGTCAACCGTGAGAACCTCTCTGGGAATTCCAGCATTGAATATTTTCCCATCCTTTATTATCAGTATCTTGTCCGAGTAGCGCATCGCAAGGTTGAGATCGTGGGAGACCATCACCGTAATAAGCTCCTTTTTGCCAGTAAGCGCCTTCAATAGCTCCAGCAACTCAAGCTGGTGTCCAATATCTAGATGCAGTGTCGGCTCATCGAGAAGAAGCACCTTCGGCTCCTGCGCCAGCGCACGGGCTATGATCGTCTTCTGGTATTCGCCGCCGCTTATCTCCGTTGTCAGCCTGTCAGAGAGATGCTCGATATCGCATGCATGCATCGCCTTGTGCGCTATCTCGAAGTCCCTGCGCCCTTCCGACTCGAAACGCCTGACGTGCGGGAATCTGCCCATAAGGACAGTGTCAAATACGCTGAGAGGGAACTTGTTCAGCGAGTTCTGTGGCACGAATCCGATCTTCCGCGCGACCTCCTTCTGTTTCATCGAAAGAAGGTCGTCATTGTCAAGGAACACCGAGCCGGTACTAGGCTTCAAAAGCTGGTTTACGCATTTGAGGAGTGTGCTCTTGCCAGCGCCGTTCGGACCTATTATGCTCAATATCTCCCCCTGATGCACTTCAAAGGAGACATTTTTCAGAGTCTCGTCGCTCTCATATGAGAAATGTATGTTGCCCACCTTCAGGATCATCAGAAGCCAAGCTCCTTTTTTCTTTTGCGCAAAAGGAAGATGAAAAAAGGGACGCCAACCATTGCTGTGACGATGCCGACAGGCAGTTCCGAAGGCCTGATTATAGTCCTGGCAAGAGTATCCATCCAGAGCAGGAATATTGCCCCGCCAAGAAAAGATGCGGGTAGCAGCACGCGGTGATCCGGGCCAATGAAGATTCTCATGATATGCGGTATTATAAGTCCGACGAAGCCGATGATCCCGAAGAAAGCGACGGCGCCGGTTGTGACAACCGAGACAAGGATGAGGATTATTTTCCTTACATTATCGACATCCACCCCAAGGCTGCACGCCTGCTCCTCTCCTGAAAGAAGGATATTCAGGTCCCTGCCAAAACACAATATTCCGCCACCGCCTAGAATTATGAGAGGCACGGTCACAAGCATCTTCTCCCAGTTGCTTGTCCAGAGGCCGCCCATGAGCCAGAACATCATCTCCTGCAGTTGTCTCTCCCCGGCAATGTACTGGGTGAAGGTTATAAGGGCGGAGAAGAAAAGGGAGACTGCTATTCCAGAAAGCAGTAGCGTACCAACCGGCACCTTACCCTTCACCTTAGCAAGGTAATACACGAGGAAAGATGTCGAGAGCGCAAAGATGAACGCCGCAGGTGTCATCCATGCCCTGCTCAGATTCAAAGCTATGATAAGAGAGGCTCCGAATACTGCCCCTGAGGAAATCCCGGTCACATATGGCGAAGCCATGGGATTCCTGAAGATTCCCTGCATGGCGCATCCGGCTATGCCCAGGGCCCCCCCCACAATTACCGCCGACAATATCCGCGGCATCCTGACGCTGAAGATTATCGTCTCAAGACATGAATCCCATGTTTTGTCGATTTCGGCAATCCTTGAGAAGATCATTTTCAATATGACTCCTGGGCTTATCACCGTGGAGCCGACTGCCAGCGTCAGCAGCATGCTAGCCATCAGGACGGTAAGCAGAAGACCGAGGAAGGCGTACCATCTGCCTCTTTTCGAACTCAATGTTCCCTTCTCATTCATTTTTCGGACCCGCCTCCTTGGCAAATAGCTCAGGATGGAGCCACTGTGCGAACTGCTCCAGACCTTCAAGACATCTCGGGGAGTAGTTGGTATAAAATGCGGGAGACCTGAAAATCCTATTGTTCTTGACGGCCTTCAATCCCTGCCATCCGCTCCTGGCCTTTATCTTCTCGTTGGATTCACCGAAATCCTCCACCAGGATGATGTCTGGATTGCTCGCTATGATGAATTCTGTGCTCAGGAGTGGAAATGAGACTTTTTCATTTCCGGCAAGGTTGCTCCCTCCAGCCTTCTCAATAAGTTCATGGGTGAGCGACCCGGGCCCTCGCGTCTTTCCGATCGAGCCTGCTTCGAAGTAGACCAGTGGCTTGTCTTTCACCGGAGCCACCTTTTCCTTGATTTTGACAATCTTCTCCCTCATTGAGTTTGAAGTTGTTTCAGCACGCCGCTGCTCACCAAGCAGCTCCGCCACATCTTCCACGAGCTTTATCACTCCGTCCAGATCCCTAGTGCTGACAGAATATACATTAAGTCCTTTTTCCTTAAGGACTGTTCCATCTCCCCAGCAGAACACCAGATCCGGCTTCAATGCTATGACCGACTCGACATTCAGGGTTCCAAACGCCTTGCCAACCTTAGGTTTGTCCTTGACTTGTCCCGGGCAGTCCCCTTCACATATCCCGACAATCTTGTTTTCCATGCCTAGCTGGCAGAAGATTTCAGTGACGGGCAGGCAAAGGGATACAATTCTTTCCGGTTTATTCCGCTTATTGGCTACAGGATTCTCAACTGCCACTAATTCAATAGTACTAAATACCGTAATGAAGCTGATAAGTCCAGAAAGCAGATTGAACATATATTTTTTCATCGCACAAATCCAGGATATATTTCCCACATTTCCTTGGTAGTATTGATATACCAATCGACGTGACCATCATAATGAAGTGCGTTGAATCCCCTTTTATGCCTCACTGAAACACGTGACATCGGATTTGTAAACGAATCGCTGCTTCCTACCCAGCATGATGCACCGGTAGTGTATATGCCGCAGTCCGTAGCCCAGATGACAGTGCTGTTTTTGACGTTAGTGTCTTTGACTGGGTACCAGAAGCTGTACATTTTTTTCCTGGGATCAGTTGCCGGCAATGCACCTCCTGCCAGATTGGGGCCTCCTGGAAAATTGCAGCTGCTCATGCCGTAAGAAAGATAAATATCGGTTATGTCGTACTGTGAACGAATTGGAGGGTCTTGGCTGGGGCACTGGTAGACTCCGTAGTTCTGGATATGCGTTTTTATGCCGGAGAGCCAATATCTTGATGTTCCTGTCTCGTCTTTTCCCATGGAAACGGGACAGTTCCAGGAGTCATAGTCCCCTCTATAATTACTGAGTGCAATTCCGATCTGTCGCATATTGGAAATGCATGTCGCCTTCTTTCCCTGTTCCTTCGCAGCGGAAAGGGCTGGAAGAAGTATGCCCGCAATTATCCCGATGATTGCAATTACTACCAGGAGCTCCACAAGGGTGAATATTCCTCCGACATAAAACTTTCTTTTTGCTTTACTCATAACAAAAAAATCTCCTCAATATTTAAAGTTTATAAATTTACCGTCAATGTCCCATCTGAAGACAACCGGCATTGGTGCAGTATCCTGATTGACAAATTCCACCGTCGCGCAAGTCTCCGTATTGGATTTAGAAATAGATACGATATCGAATTTGAACGGCTGGCCTATATGGGTTTTCAATGCGCGGATTGCTGGACTTGCCCCCTTTCCAATGATCACCGGAATTTCATTCTCCATGACTTTCAGCTGATTCCTGGTCTTCCTGTCGGCCTTGTACGGATCAAATATCAACCCCTGAGCGGTCGAGTACTCCTTGGCTGTATTTACGCTTATTTTTTTCAAGATTCCGGCGGAAGTCATACCGAAACACAGGAGGAGGATAGCGACAAGAGCCATTTTCAAATGTGGGAAATACTTGGCGGAAGTGCTTTTCCTGCTTATATCCACCTCCCGTGATCTCTTACTGCCTACCGCCTGCTTTGTAAGGAGGACATGCTCGTTCTTCTTTTCCTCGTGTCTCCTCTTCTCCTCGGCCCGTCTTTTGTGAGCTACGCTATTGGACAGTTCCCTTGCTATATTGTGATTCATAGTTTCTTAACTCTCACTCTAAGTGAAATCCCATTTTAAAAGACGCATATAGTAGCACTAAAATTAATATCGTGCTACTGGTAAAGTAAAAAAAGCCCGGATTTTTCATCCGGGCTTTTTTGTCAATTAAAGTTGATGACTGGACAGAAGACTATTTGAACTTCGGTATCATGTTCCCGTGTGCCTTGATGAGATCATCGCAGAGGCTGCGGATCTGGTCAAGGGTCAGTTCGGCGCGTGTATGCGGATCCATCATGGCCGCCTGATATATCTTGTCTTTTTTCAGTGTCACGGCTGCTTCAATGGCGAGCAGGTGGACATTGATATGGGTCCTGTTGAGGGCTGCTAGCTGTTCAGGCAGTTCTCCTACGAAACATCCCTGTACTCCGTTCCTGTTAACCATGCACGGGACTTCGACGCACGCATTGGCGGGAAGATTCGAAATCAGCCCGTTGTTGATGATATTTCCGCCGATCTCAGCCGGGACATCGGTTACAATCGCGTTCATGATAATGGAGCCGTATTCATGGCTTTTTTCGTGGGAGAGGGTTTTGTCGGATATAAGCGCGACCCGCCGTTTTTCCCAGCCGGCAATCTGGTTGACGCATCGTCTAGGATATTCATCCAGAGGTATATTCAGTTCTTCTATAAGCTCCGGGAACTGGCTCTTTATGAAGTAGGGATGATATTCGGCAGTATGTTCCGAGGATTCAGAGTTGTAGTAGCCGAAATGCTTCATGATTTCAAAGCGGACCATGTCCCCGTGCTTCTTAGCACCCTTTTTCCGGGCGGTCTTGTTCATGGCTTCAGCCCTTTTCTTGATTTCCGGATAGAGGTCTTTCCCATTCTCGTCCTTGATTTCAAGAAGCCATGCCATGTGATTTATTCCGGCCACTTTCCATTTTGTTTTTCCCTCCTCATATTCAATCCCCAGGTTTTTCAACAGATGTGGAGCGCATACTTGAACCGAGTGGCACAATCCGACTGTCTTCACCCCAGTATATCTCTGCATGTATCCTGTAAGCATGGACATCGGGTTCGTATAGTTGAGGAACCAGGCTTCCGGACATACTTCTTCCATGTCATTGCTGAAGGCTTTGAGTACTGGAATTGTCCTGAGCGCCCTGAAGATTCCGCCGATTCCGAGAGTGTCCGCGATAGTCTGCCTCAGCCCGTATTTCTTCGGGATTTCAAAGTCAATCACGGTGCTAGGCTTATATCCGCCCACCTGGATTGCATCAACCACGAAGTCAGCCCCGTCAAGGGCCTCTTTCCTTTTTGCTGTGCCGAGATGGGTTGTGATTTTCGCCTTTCCATTGTTCACATTCCGGTTTACGGTGTCCAGCATCAGCTTTGACTCCTTGAGCCGCGCCGCGTCAATGTCATAGAGCGCTATGTGCGAATCCCTGAGACTGTCCGTCATCATAGTATCCCCGAGGACGTTCTTCGCGAAAACGCTGCTTCCTGCACCCATGAATGTTATTTTAGCCATGTTTCTCCCTTTTAGTATCTTTATTTTCATTTTGAGACATTAGAAATTATTTAACTCAAACAAAACTAGCAGTTGACAATACTGATTCAATTGCTATTTTTTGATATAATTTACCAAAATGTGATATCAATGAAACACTTCTATGTGCATTTCCAGAATATTGAGGGGATTGAGTCCTTCCCGCGCCCTCTGGCAATTGGGATTGAATCAAGCAGAAGCCCTTCCTATTGTTTTGAAGGTTCTAAAAGACGCTGTCATCCCCACTGCATTTTTCAGTTCTCCCTCTCAGGTTACGGTATGTTCCGTGATGCGGAAGGAGCTCACATTGTTTCGGAGGGCAGTGGTTTTCTCTGTGAATCAAATGATGCCGAAACGGCATATTATTTTCCAGAAGAATCAAAAAAAGAATGGCGGTTTATTTATATTGCATTCTCTGGCGCCGTGTCGCATGAAATGGTAAGGCAGACAGTCCGCAGATACGGAGGTGTTTTCTCCATCCCGAAAGACCATCCGGTAATAATGAAGATGAATTCATATCTTGATTATTCCAGGACTGAGCCGGTAATAACCGCTTCCGCTGGTGCCAAGTTAATATCCGACCTTATTTTCGCGTTAGTGGAAAGCAGGGAGGAAAAAAGATCCGGCGCTCCGGAGAACCTACTTATACATAAGGCGGGAAGAATCCTTAGCCAGCATTCCAATAGTGACATAAATGTTTCTGAACTTGCGAAATTCGCAGGTGTTTCAAGAGAACACCTCACCCGTGTGTTCCGTCAGAACACCGGACAGACTCCCCTGGAGTTCATAACAAAGAGGAAGCTTATTTACGCCTGCAGGCTTCTGCAGCAGGGAAAGGCGAGCATAAAAGAGGTTTCAGACAGCCTCGGCTACCATAGCCATGCCCATTTCACGCGCACCTTCACCCGCGTCGTCGGGAAAACACCCCGGGAATTCAGGAAAGATGGGACAATGCCCGTGTTTAATTGAATATCCAAAGGTTATTCAAAATCCGAGCAGACGATATTGAAGCCGAACTGCATGTCGTTGGCGGGAAATCTTAAACTTTGCGCCACGGACCTTTCGGATTCCAGTGAAAGTCAAAAGGCTTCGCTGTCACTGGAGTATTTCTCCGTGAGAACGTCGCCTTCAGCGCCTTCTGCAAAGTATCCCCGTCAAAAGAGAAGTGATTCGAAAGAATCCAAATATCGAAATAATCCTTCATTCGACTGTTTCTGAGTCCGAGGGTTACCATTGCCTGGAATTTTTCCGCAACCGTGGTATAGCGCGAATATGTGGCAATCTTTACATGAGGAAAAGGAAGCAATGGTTTCAAGTCCATGGTTATGGGGTTTGGCGATACAATATCTCCAAAACCAATATCGAATTGCAGTGGTAGTCTTGCGCTTGTCAGGCGTGCATCCAGCAGAATTCGAACTCCATGGTACTGATTCCCTTCCCTGATTAAACTGCCCTGCAAGGTTTCGGGAACAAAAACCAGACCGTCATGACACCACCATGGTTTCGACATATGGAGCCATAACCCGTTCAACCCGGCAAATCCGTGACTGGGCGGTCAACTCGTCAATTGTAAAATGCTTGCCTCTCCACCCTTCGCGCAATGCCTCCAAAGCCACATCCAACCCCACCTTGTTGCGGAATTTGAAGCAGTCGGCGACAGTCTTCGCAACCCCATAGACTTTTACAGGAACACCATCTATCAGATGAGTTTCCATGCCTTTCGAATAAGCTTCTCCGGAAAAATGAAGCACGCGTAGGGGCCATACCGGTCGTTTCGGAACCCAGGCACCAGGAGGGAGCGCCATCCAGATTTGATATGGAAGCTGTGTCCCCACTTGGTGGAACCTCAGCGCAGAGAGAAGGCAGATCACTCCGGAAGGCATCTGTTTTGATAGATCCGCCAGTGCGATATGAAGTGAGAATTCAGCGCCTGCAATACGATAAAGACCACGTCCGACTCGCTCAAGCTCGCCATCTTTGGCAAGCAGATGCAGCCAGGACGGATCAACTCCAATCCCAGCCAGTTCGTTAGGACGGACCGTCCCAGATTTTCTCACATATTCAATTACTTTTTCACTTATATTCATATTTACCCGCTAGTTATACTTAAGTATATAGTATTTATGAATAACTGAAAGTATAAATTTGCGGCAAATTTATATTTTAAATAATTCCTTCACGGCAGGGAAATTCTCATGCGATGATATCGAATCTATGTCGAAGGCAAGACATGCGTTGATATCCTCTTGCGAGAAATAGTTGGCATGTATCAATACTTCACGGATTTGGTCGCTTCTCAATCAAAATTCGTGTTGTGGAACGGCGCTGTTCGATAATTCTGGCTTCACTGCGGAATTCAATCCTGGCACGGGTCATCCTTTCACGAAGACCGCCTTCCTGCAAGAAGTCGCGTTCCAGCCGGTCAATCTGACCATTGAGAAGACGAATCGCAACACGTGTCAGACCGGCCAGCACATTTGCGCTGATGGCCGGATCGTCATGTTCGATTCCCTTGCGGAATGTCTCGTAATCCGCTCCGGGTGTGCGGCATAATTGTGAAAGCCTTCTGGCATAGGGATGGTTTGCAGGCCACTCGGGAATGTCGCGGACGTAGAGGAAATCCCGGTAATCCTCCAGTAGCTCTCCAAGACTTGCCAAAGCTACGCCGGTAAGCTTGACTTCGGTTTCCTTGGAGACAGCCGATGCAAGGCTTCCCTCCACTATATTCTGTTTCCCCGAACGGGCGGCCTGCACCATCTGGTCGGTTGTCCGGGAAATACGGGGCACCCAGCGGTCAACAAAATAAACCGTGCCCTTGTAGACAACCTTTGCCCGCTGGTACGAATAAAGTTTTTCAAAGCCGCCAAATACCGGGATGAATCCGGGCTCAGACATATAGGATTCCTTTCGTTTAATTCCCATAAACTCAATTTACTCCAGCTCCTTTTCTTGATCAAGTACGTTGATTGATAATTCATTATTCATATCGGGAAAGAGAGACCATAGGGATGTCAGGGACTTGAGGGACATAAAAAACAATAGATGCGCATTGATCTTCCGAAGTCTTCGATTTTTCCAAGTCCCTTCCGTCCCTAAATCTGTCCCTAATGTCACTGGATCCCCTCATTCCCTCCCCATATTCGTCCAATAGCGGCCTGTATCTTTTTCTCGAAGCGGGTGATCCGTTCGCGGTTGGCGGCGACCAGCGCCTGCTCTGCTTCAATCTCGGCGACAATGGCTTTCTGGGTGGCGATGGGAGGGAGGGGGATACGGAAAGCCTTTTCCATCTAGGAGAAGAAAATCTATGAAACCCTTGGAAGCTTTCTCGAAGTTCTCGCCGAGGGCGTCAATCCGGGACTGGATAAGTTTGACATTTGGTTCCAGTACGATGTTTGCAAGTCTATTTGCATTATCAAAGAAACGCCATCCGGCATCTTCCAGTAACTTATTGATTTTGATTCTGGCTTTCGCCTCTTTTGCGGACATAAAGGCCTTTGTGGTTGCGAAATCCGCAGGCCTGGAAAAAGAGAGGGCGCGGACTCCAAGTTTGCACCTCCTCAGAAGGCCTACTACAGCCCGGAACGAAATGCAAAACAAGAAGAACGCGCCCTGATGGGCGCGCTCCTCGTTGTTTGCTTCGTTCCGTGAAAAGTAGTAGTTTTCTGAGGAAGCAATACAGCGATGAACGCTAAAAATTTGTGATATACTGAGTCAATTGCATTTTTACAGGAACGCCTGCATCTTGCCGGCTTCTGCCACCAAGATGGTGGCGATCCGATGCAACTGCAATTAACTCAAACTATTGTTTTTTATGTGAGCCTTTCTGGTTTTCATGATGGAATTGAAATCTAAGAGCACGTCAGCGGAGTGACGTGCTCTTTTTCTAAAAAATGTAACTATGTGTAAAACTAATCCGGCGAGTATCAATTATCAAGGAAGTAAATTTTCTCTCAGCGAAAATTTATATTTCCATAGCAGGTTTATTTTATCAACCCGTGACATTGGTAATATCAAAATACTTCTTCCTGAAGTAGAGGGATACATTTACGAGCCCTATGAGCACCGGCACTTCGACAAGTGGCCCTATGACTGCGGCAAAGGCGGCTCCCGAGTTGATCCCGAACACGGAAATCGCGACAGCAATCGCCAGTTCGAAATTGTTTGAGGCCGCGGTGAATGACAGCGTCGCGCTCTGTCCGTATGGGGCGCCCGCTTTTTTGCTCATATAAAAGGATAAAAGGAACATGATGACAAAGTAAATCAGGAGAGGTATGGCGATGCGCAACACATCCAGGGGGATTTTTACAATCAGTTCACCCTTGAGCGAGAACATGACTAGGATTGTGAACAGGAGTGCGATCAGCGTGATCGGGCTGATTTTCGGGATGAATTTTTCCTGGTACCATTTTTTGCCTTTTATGCTTATTAGGGTGAAGCGTGTGATGACTCCGGCGATAAAGGGAATGCCAAGATAAATGAAGACGCTCTTTGCAATCTGTACTATGGTGATATCGACCACAACTCCTTTCAGTCCGAGCATTGGCGGCAGCACGGTGATGAAAATCCAGGCATAGAGGGAAAAGAACAGCACCTGAAAGATTGAATTGAAAGCCACAAGTCCTGCACAGTATTCAGTGTCGCCTTTTGCAAGTTCATTCCAGACGATTACCATGGCGATGCAGCGGGCAAGCCCGATCATGATCAGTCCGACCATGTATTCGGGATAGTCACGCAGGAAAACAATAGCCAGCACAAACATCAGTATTGGGCCCACCACCCAGTTCTGTACGAGTGACAGACCGAGCACCTTGAAGTTTTTAAACACCTCTCCCATTTCCTCGTATTTCACCTTGGCAAGAGGCGGATACATCATGAGGATAAGCCCGATGGCGATGGGGATATTGGTGGTGCCGGACTCGAACTGCTTCCAAAAGCCCGCAATGCCCGGGGAGAAATATCCCCAGGCGACACCGACTAACATGGCAAGGAAAATCCAGAGCGTCAGATAGCGGTCCAGAAACGACAGTTTTTTTGTAAGGCTTTCAGTCATGTTTAATTCCTCCCTTTATCTCTCTTGTCATAATGCTCTGCTCCTATTATTTGATCAATGATTTAAGTTTTTCAATTCCTTTGACTTCATATGGCAGCCATGGAGACAAGACTGTCTTGTCAGCCAATTTGGATGTCACCTCATCAATATATTTCAATTCATTCATTCCACGTGTGGCAAGAGCAGGATCATTGGTTTTAGACAAGGCGAAACTCTGATTTACGACCCACGCGAACGGCTCTATTTTCGCCCGGCGCAAATCATCCTGCAATCGCTGTGCCTCATGTACAGGGGTGGCCTCCGGAAGGGTGACTATCAGGACTTTTGTGTAGTCTGCATTACGCAGGCGTGGCAGGAGCTGTCTTACATCATCTGAAATATCGCCGCCAGAATTCCTGGCCACTTCACGGTGGTATGATTCCGTTGCATCCAGCAGCAAAAGCGTATGCCCTGTGGGTGCAGTGTCAAGAACCATGAAGCCGTCTTTCGCTTGCGCCACGGTTCGTGCAAACGCCTGGAAAACCGCAATTTCCTCAATGCATGGCGAACGCAGTTCCTCCTCAAGAAGGGCCATGTCCTCATTTGAAAGGACAGCTCTGTTCTTTTTAAGCATGGCCTTCACATAATGCTTGGTTTCTTTCTTGGGGTCAATGCAGCTTACAGTAAGATTCGCATGAGCTCCATCAATGGTATCAAGTATGTGCGCCGCCGGATCCGTAGTGGAGATCTGGACTTGGTGTCCGTGTTCGGCAAGCTCTATCGCTATTGCCGCTGCTATGGAAGTTTTTCCGACCCCGCCTTTGCCCATGGTCATGATCAGACCGGATTTTCTTTTCGCAAGCTGGTCAAGCAACTTTATCCACTTGATGGTCTTTCTGGCAAAGGCATCTTTAGCTTTTTTGAGCCGTGAGACAATGTCAGCTTCATAAGGAACAATAATTCCAGAAGCTGTATCGGTAATGGCTTTAAACCCAGTCAATCCGCGGGGATTGTAGGAGACCATTGTTCGCGGTAGTGTGGAGAGTCTCTTGGGCATTCCGGAAATGGCATTCTTAGATTTGCGTGCAAAAGATTTTGCTGTCTCGTCCTCAGATGTCGTGTGAAATACCCCGTTGATGATCAGATGCTGGCTCTTCATGCCCATCAGACTCAGTTCAAGGCTGGTGCGGGCAGCCTCTTTAAGTGTTATCTTTTCAGCACGTGAAACAAGAATCAGGAGCGTCATTTTCTTGTCGGTCAGGGATTTAACCGCATTTTCATAAGTCAGCCGCTGTTCTTTGAGTCCCGACATTGGACCAAGACAGGAGCTTCCCGATTTATTTTCAATTATGAAATCATTCCATGCGGAAGGGAGATTCAGAAGGCGCATGGTGTGTCCGGTAGGCGCGGTGTCAAGAATCACATGATCATAGTCTTCGATTGCCTTTTCATTGCCGATCAGCCTGGAGAATTCATTGAAGCTGGCGATCTCTACTGTGCATGCACCGGACAACTGCTCCTCAATGGATTGGACGGCTTCTTTCGGAAGCACCCCCCGGTATGGGGCGACAATCCGTTCGCGATATTCGTATGCGGCCTGGACAGGGTCAATATTCATCGCCCAAAGGGTAGCCTGTCCTTTAATTTTCTTTGGTTTGCCTGAAAGCTTTGTTTCGAGCACTTCATCCAGGTTCGATGCCGGATCGGTGCTGATTAAAAGCACACGTTTACCTTTTACAGCCAGAGACACTGCAATAACACAGGACATGGATGTCTTCCCCACTCCACCCTTTCCAGTGAGAAAAAGGAACCTGGGCAATTTTGCGATGAGCTCTTTCATCTAGCAACCACCGGAACAGCAGCATTTGCCGCCCTTCTTCTTCGTCACGCTCTTTATCCCGAGCAGCCTGTAGAGCTCTGTGGCCGCTGGATATCCGCCTGAAATTAGCAGTTCGTCGTTTATAAAAATCATAGGCAAGCACGCACTCCCCTTTTTCTCAAGGTTTTTTTTCACCTGCTCGTTTTCAACAAAAGCTTGAGGCTTTTGGGATAGATTATACCGTTCGACCCGCACCCCTTTTTCCGCAACTGCCTTCAATGCGCCGACAAATTCAATAAGCGCCGGATTCACATTTGGACCGCATACGCCTGTCGAACAGCACATCGCCGGATCGTAGATTTTCAATATTTTTGTCATTGCTTTCTTTTCCATTTCCTCATCTCCATTATTTATTGTATTAGTCGCTTAAAAGTTAAATCTTGTGTTTTCAGCGCAAGATATTGTTACATGTCTCCAAATATTATTTGCGTTACAGTGTCAAAGTGTCATCGTGATTTTCCTTCCGAAAAACACTGTGTCAGAGTGTCAGTGAAAAACTTTGACACTTTGACACTTTGATACGCTGATACTCTGACACTTTGGTTCCGGCTATGCCGGGTTAGGTTAAAATGTACTTAAAAAATAAAACCCTGCACAGATTAACAGGATTCCTGCGGCAATCCGGATTCCAAGTTCCGTTTTTTTTGCACCCAGCGCCGCTCTTCCGAACGACACACCCAGTACCAATGCCGCCAACGGCAGGCTGAATCCAATCGAATATGCAATAAGCACCCCGAGCATCCAGAACGTATATCCCTGCAATACTGCAACGCCTATTATTATGAATATTCCGGGATTGCAGCCAAGTGAGCATACGCTGACTGCTCCGCCCATGACGAGGCCGGCAATCGCGACTCCCAGCATTCCGCGTTTCTTTCCAGTTGCGCTTCCATTCCCTTTGATGGAGAAATTGAAAGGAAGGAGCTTAAGGGTTATAAGGCCAAAGATTATAGAGGCCAACCCGGCAAATATCTTCCAGTATTTCCCCAGTGTGCTTTGCGCGACCTGTCCTATCATGCCGGCGACAATACCAAGGATTATCACCGCAAGAATTGTCCCCATCATGAAAAACAACGCGATGAGCAGATTCGAACGTTTGTCTGAGGCCTCTGTTGTACCTGAATATCCGACTATCGCCCCGAAGACCGGCAGTGTACAGCACGCGCTCGCCATTGCGCTGGCAAGCCCCAGCAGGAATGCCAAAGGTATCGCAACCGGGCTTGTACCAGCCTGATCAATTGTTGTCCTTGACCATTCGGCAATTGATAAAATCCATTCCATCTGTTTTCATTTCCTCTTGTCAAATGTTTATTTAATTTTTCCATTGCGGAAAAATTTTCTTCCCAGGATAACCAGTGTTGGATAATCAGAGCTCACGGGCATCCCGGAGAAGCCGGACCACAACCCGATGGCCCGCAGTTTGACGGCCTCGAAGCTGTAACAAGTGCCTCAAGAAGTTTAGCCTCAGTAATATTATCTGAAATCACAGTCATTCCTTTGCCCTTCACCATTGCCAGAACGCACGGCGCAGGAACTTGCCCTGTTATCTGTGAATAGTCTCTGGAAACTTTTACCAGTGTATATGCGGCTATTGATGAACCGCTTGACTGGAATTTGCCTGCGGCGTTTTCAATTTCCATTTTTATTTCAGGATCTTTCTCCTCATTCTTCCCAGATATGAAAACGAAGACAGCATCTAGATTTGCCGCAGATTTATTGAGCGATGCCAGCGAATCCAGAGGATCTCCCCACAGCTTTTTCCTGTCCAGTTTATTTTCACTCCCCTTGGCCACTTCTTTCACAAACGGCGATCCGACAGTTTTACTTACAGGAATGGTTGTCGCAAAAGAATCCTTTGATTTATCATCGCCGACTGAGGTCTTCTTAAGTAATCCGCGTCCCAGAACTATTGCCGCAGCTGTCAAAATTACGACACAGACTATTATCTTCACTTTTGTACTCAATCCGGCCGGGCAGCATCCGCATTTTGGATCACATCCGCAATCAGAACCCTTGCCCTTCTCAATTTCTTCCTTTTTATCCTCATCCATACAATTAATCTCCTTTTTGATTATTTGCTTAAATCTGAATTACCATCCCAGTTTCCCTTTTCCGTTACAAGGCTGGATTATTTCATTTACTGCTCCATTAGGACAAATGGTTTTGCATTTCATGCAGCCTGAACATTTGTAGAAGTCAATCCATGGTTTCTGGTCCGGTGCCTCCCTGAACGGCGCATTCATAGTACATTTCGATTCGATTTCACATACCTTGCACGATTTGCATTTCTTAGAATCAATAATTGCTCTTTTCATTTATCCTATTTCTCCGCCGAAACATAAAGGCTTGTCACATATTCGCTTAATTTCCTGCCTTTCGGCAGTGTGTTTATTATTGTTATATAAAGAGGATCATTCCATTCGGACATTGAATCGATATATTCGGGTTTCACTGTCATCCTTATTTTCTTCAATCCAGCCGTCTTCAGCATCTTCTCGGTGTCTTTCACAAGTACCGCGCCGGCGACACAGCCGACGAGGGCCTCAATTGATTTCTTCACTTTTTCAGGCAGTGGTTTTAACAATGCCAGATCGGAGACTGCTACCCTGCCGCCTTTCTTTAGAACTCTACTCATCTCATTCCAGACCTGCTGTTTTTCAGGTGACAGATTGATCACGCAGTTCGAAATTATTACATCGACTGAATTGTCGGCAACAGGCAGGTGTTCTATTTCGCCAAGACGGAATTCAACGTTTGAAAGACCTGACTTCTTCCTGAATATTTCTGCATTCCTTCTCGCCTTTGAAAGCATGTCCGGGGTCATGTCAACTCCGATTGACCTTCCCTTTCTTCCGACTTTTTCTGCAGCGATGAAGACATCGAATCCGCCGCCGCTGCCAAGATCTAGGACGACTTCTCCGGGCTTAAGTGAGGCGATAGCGGTAGGATTCCCGCAAGACAATCCCATGTTAGCGCCTTCCGGCAAAGCCTTCAGCTCCTTTTCACCGTATCCGATGCCTTTTGCGAAGTTCGCAGGATTGAAATCCTTCTTCTTTCCGCTTGAACAGCAGCACAGGTCGCCGCTCTTTGCGATCTTTGCATAGGATTCGCGGACTTGATCCCGCACTGCTTCCTTCTTGTTAGCACAGCATGTCTTCATAAATTTTCTCTCCGATAAAATTTTATATCTTTAGGGAATTCATCTATGATTCTTTTCCAGCAACGGAGCGCGGGTTTTCCAACCCGCGGTTCATTTCCTCTGTTGGCGGGTTGGAAAACCCGCCCTTCATTGTGTAGAGGCGATATTGCCCATCATTCAAATGGGCTTTGATTGGATTTTGAATGATATATTCATTGCATTTCCTCAAATGTCTTTCATTTCTAATCATCCTGTCCCAATAATCTTCTTGCCAAAAAACACCGTACTTTTTTAAGGACTCATTGATCTTTAAAGCTGTAAATCCTTTCCATGACTTGACGATTTGTTCTAGTTTGAAAGGTTCCATTGCAGTAAAAAGGACATGGACATGGTTGGGCATTATTACAAACGATTCTAAAACATAACGTTTGTCATTGAAATGCAGGAAGGACTTATCGACAATTTCTGAAATCTGCGGATTTCGCAGGGCGCATGAACCTTCGCCGGCATCAAGCCACTTGTCAATTGTCCGTGAAAAGAGATCGTGGAATTCTTCTTCGGTTTTATCATCCCATGGTTCAGGATGAGATTCGAGCCAGGCGTTGCGTTGCATCTTCCATTTCAGGAGTTTTTCATTTCCTATGGAATCGGACATGCGCCAAGTGACAAAATAATATATGGAGCCTTGTTGGCGATGAGGAAGGCGGTGTTCTCTCCGTTCAACTGGTGCATATGAGTTGTAGAACTTAGCTGGTGGTATTGATTGTGAAACGCGGGTATCTTCAACGGAGCGCTGGTTTTCCAACCCGCTGTTCTCTTTTATGTGCGGAGTGGAAAGTCTGCATTTTATGTCAATTGGCGGGTTGGAAAACCCGCCCTCCGTTATAAGATGAGAACCCATAATGTTATCAGGGATTTTGGCGACAAAATCCCTGATTTGATCTCTCACGCGCCTGTAATGCCCCAACGCCTCCTCCTCGGATTTTGCGGACTTCGCAAGTTTCGGAGGATCGTCGAAACCAACATGTACCACCTTTGCATTTCCCGAGAAGAAGGGGCAGTTTTCATTGGCGTGTCCGCATACGGTGACGACGTAGTCGAATTGGATGTTTTTTAATTCGTCAACGTGCTTCGATCTGTGCTTCGAAATATCCACGCCGGCCTCGGCCATTACTTTCACTGCGTTCGGATTGAGGCCGTGCGTCTCGATTCCTGCGGAATAGGCATCCATGATGTCGCTTTTCAGATGCCGCGCCCAGCCTTCGGCCATCTGGCTCCGGCAGGAGTTCCCGGTACACAGAAAAAGGATTTTCAATTTCGCTGTCATGATTTTTATCATCCTTGATTAATGAGTTTTAATCCAATCGTTCAGATTTTCTCTAATTTCATTGCGGACGCGCCTGAAAACTTCAAGTTTTTCATCTTCAGTGCCAGTAGCATCTGCTGGATCGTCAAAGGGCCAGTAGTAGCGGTTTCTATCTCCAAGGCCTGGCCAGATTCTCGGACAGGACTGCTGTGCCTTATTGCACACAACTATGATATAGAAAATAGATTCCTTTCCGAGATATCTGCTGATGGATTTAGGTTTTTGACCGGAAATGTCAATCCCAACCTCCTTCATAATCTTTATCGCCAGGGGGTGGACTTCCTCCTTGGGATCCAATCCGGCGCTCAGCCCCTCAAAGCGGTCGCCAGCCATTTTCCGTAGAATTCCTTCGGCCATCTGACTCCTGCATGAATTGCCGGTGCACAAAAACAGCACTTTTACTTTCCTTGTCATGGGAACTCCCTTCGTATTTTTTCATTTCATCCGCAGCAGTCGGTCGTCGTGGAACTGCAGCAACAATCCACTGTAGAAACTTTTATTATTTTGACACCTTTGAGATATTTCCTTGTAAGCTTCTTTATCGACTGATCCGGGGCCTCTTTGACCATTTCGGCGATTGCAACAGCCTTGGCAATATCCTCTTTTGAGACACCGAGTTTCTGCGCCTGGGCAAAATGGTATTTGAAACAGGGCTCGCAGTTGGATGCGATTGACGCACCTATTGCGACAAGTTCGATAACCTCAGGTGTGGCAACACACGACTTAGCAGATTTATTTTTCATTATTAGTCTTCCCCTTAGTTTTACAGCAGGTCTTGCCGTTTTGTCTTTTGCAAATGTCCTCAACATCCATTTTAAGTATCTTCTTGAGCTTGTCACCATCTTTTTTAACTGTTTCGCTGGTTTCAAGTGAATAGCAGACCCAGTCGATTGCCTTCTGGATTTCATGTGCTGGCTTGTTCGGCAGCCTGTAATGGATCCAGAGACCTTCTTTGCGAGATTCTACAAGTTTGGCGTTCTTCAGTATGGACATGTGTTTTGATACTGTTGAAGGGGCGAGGCCGAGAAATTCAATGATCTGGCACACGCAGAGCTCTCTTTCCTTCAGGGCCATGAGCGCCCTTACTCTGTTCTGATCTGACAGCGCTTTGCATATGTTCATGAACTCATCCATAAGGCACCTATATCTTTTCTTACATAGTTCTATATTTCGCCATATAACGAATTAATATATGGCGTAAAAATATTAATTCAAACAGATTGATTAAAGAATTATTGACGGTTAAGTTTTTCAACTGGATTTCCACTCTTGTTTAAATCTAAGTTCACGCTAGACTATGTTTAGGTATGGGAATTTCAAAATTATAACAATGCAATAAAAATATTTTTAACCACTAATATGCACTTATCATACACTAACAATAAATATGCAATGAATGAAGTTTTCGGAATGAAAACTTCATTCATTGCATGGTTTGTATTTAATTCCTGTTAGTGACGATTAGTGAGAATTAGTGGTGAAATCATTTTTGGTATTTAAAGTTGCGGTCCTTGGCCGCCTAACTAATTTTATGAAAGGATGATTATGTTTGAGAAGTATATATGTGACGCTTTGATTCTGTGGACAACGATTGACCCCATAGGAACGCTGGCTATTTTCGTTGTGGTTACCTCCAAGATGACGGCCCATCATCGCAGGAAGACGGCATTGAAAGCTACTCTTTACTCAGGGGCAATCCTTTTATCCGCAGGTTTGATCGGACAGGTTCTTCTTTCGGCCATGGATATACAAATGATCTCACTTCAGGTTTCCGGCGGGATTATACTTTTCATTTTCAGTTTGAAAATGATATTCTGCGAATTGGATGAACAAAGTGGTAATTCCAAAGAAGCCGGACATGATGTCGCTGTTTTCCCGTTGGCTGTTCCGACCATTGCCACTCCGGGTGCTATTATGGCGATAATAGTCCTGACTGATAACGATGTTTATTCAATTCCGGTTCAATGCGGTACTGCGGGTATTCTGATTTTGATTCTGGTCGCAACGTATGTGCTTATGCTTTTATCGGGGGTCATTATTAGAATCATAGGCCAGAACGGTGCCGGCATCATGGTAAAGGTAATGGGAATGATCCTTGCAGCCCTTTCAATTGAATTAGTTATGAAGGCATTGAAAGTCTCGCAGTGGGTCAGCTCGAAGATCGAATAAAATAGTAGAGTGGATTCTTTCCTGCTTTAACTGTTCCACATTTCGGCGAACGCATGAATGTCATCAGGCGTGGCTTTGATGATCTCCAATACAAAATGCTTTACTCCGGCATCGCGGCAGTTGCGTACAAATCGCGGCAGATCCATAAGGTTAGGAATCGACAGAGGCTGATGCCCGTCCCCCCATTCAGTTTTAACCGTGTTTCGAGTAAATGGGGAAGCATGGAGATGAACCATTTGCACTTCGCATTCATTGAGGAATTCCTGTGCCTCGTGATGGAAGTCTCGATCATATACAAATGCGGCAGCCCAAAGGTGGCATGCATCCAGGCAGGCTGGATGTTTGAACGATGCGGCGCTGTCCCCGGCAAACAAATTTGCCGAACCGTAGGCGGGGAAGTCGTTCTCAATGCAAAATAAAAGATCTGGAAACTCTTGGCGGATAAACTCCAGCCGTTGTTTTACCCGGGTCCTTCTCATCGCATATTCTTCGGTATCCAGAAAATTGCCGCAGATCCGGGATTTGCCGTCAATAGACATTTCCGGGCGGAATATCATGCCAAGGCATTCGTCGTAAGAACGGCCGCGCCCAAAGGCCGGAATCGGCAGATCGGTCATCATGAAACCGTGAAAAACAGCCCGGGTCATCTTGTGACGACGCATTATTTCAGCGTTCCGGCGCAGCTCAATCATGCTAAGTTCCGCATCTTTTGCGGCGAGATTCATGGCATACTCTGAAAGCAGCGGCGCATGCGCGCTCATCGGCACGCCGAAGTTGACAATCTGTTTGATTTCCTCTTCAGGCGAAGAATTATGCAATTGGATGCCGAAAGTGAAACCGTGCTGTTCGCAAGCTTTCCGGCATTCCAGCAGATTATTATAACCTTTGTCGCCGATAAACGCGCTGGATGTGATATCCAGCAATATCTGATCGTTTTTCATTTTATCCCAAGTCTTGAATGGTTTTCAGAAATTCTTTTTGAGCTTTCAAAAATCTTCCGTCCGCCCAGGAGCCTGTCGGACTTAGAAAAATCTGTTGGCATTAAGTTGCGTTTGGTGCTTTTTGTTAGTAGTAGTGCAATTTATTGCACGTTCTTTTAAGATAACGGCGTATAAATTCGCCTACTACGAACGAAATCCAAGTGCACTCACTGCCTAAGTCCGACAGGCTCCCAGGCGGACCATATGCGAATTTTTAGAGGTTCCCTAAATGCCCGCATCCGGGTAAAAAGATAACAGAGTAGAACAAGGTTGCCAGTTTGTTTCCTTAAATTGTATGAAACATATAGTTTGATTTTTAAATAATTTTATGTATTCTTTCCGCACAAGCGAATCTATAAGTTCCCACAATTCTGCGAATTGCGGAAACGCCATATTAATAGTCCATGCATAACTCAACACGCTGTCACCTAAACACTTGCGGCTTTACGTTCAAAGCAGGCGAGAACCATACACAGCGCAATCTTTGAGAGATAATCTCGTGCGGAAGGACTAGTCACATCGAATTAAAATATTTTCATCCGACGCTTGTAATAGATATTGAAATATCTGATGGAAGCGCGAGTCCTGCAGCAACCTGCATAGATTTAAATAATGCTACAGGGACAACGCAGCCTGCACAGCATCCTTTGAGCGTGGTGCGTGTAGTCGCGAGAATCACGCTTTCTCCTGCAGGACTTATTTCCTGGAACGCGTCAATCGGGCCGGCTTCCTTTAAAGATTTGGAAAGAGCCTGTATCTTCTCGCATGGAGAATCAATCACAAGCTCAACAAACTGTCCATCCCCGCACTTTGCTGTTGCCTTTGTTATAAAACCACATACCCCTGCATTGACAGAAACTTGAACATTCATATGGGAATCTCCTTCTTTATTTTAACTGGCTTATCCTCAATTTGCCATCTTCCATTTCCATGGCATGGTCAAAAACATCCAACGCACGGTGATCATGGGTAACTACAATCACGCCGGTGTTCTGTTCATGTGCGACATTGCGGAACAGTTCCATGACCTGGCGGCCTCGGACACTGTCCAACGCGGCTGTCGGTTCGTCAGCCAATATTAAAGATGGGCGGTTGGCCAATGCGCGGGCCACGGCCACACGCTGCTGCTGCCCACCGGAAAGCTTCGCGGGCAGGTGGTCTGCGCGATCCATTATTCCAAGGTATTCCAAAAGTTCCATTGTCCGATTCCTAGCTGCACGAGGCGATGCATCATTGATCTCCATTGCAAGCTGCACGTTTTCCGCAGCCGTAAGGAATGGGATCAGGTTGGCTTTCTGGAAAACGAAACCCAGATGCTTGCGGCGGAATGTACGGGCATTTACCATTAAACGGCCATCAAACACCACCGTCTGTCCAATGACAATCCTCCCGGCATCAGGCGGCCTGATCAGACCCAGAATAGTCAGCAGTGTGGACTTGCCGGCCCCGCTGGGGCCGAGAAGGGCGACAATTTCACCACGAGCGACGTTCAGAGACACATTGCTGACCGCCACTACTTCCGTGTTGCCGCTTCCGTACACCTTTGTTACGCCTGAAGCTTCCACTATCAATTGCGACATGTCTTTCATGACAGCACCTCCCCTGGATCCACGCGGAGGGCTTTAACAATGCCTAGAATGCTGGCCAGCACTGAAATCACTATTACTATCACGGCCAACTGTATCAAGTCTCCTTGTACAATGACAACGCGTCGCGGAAAAAGCGGAAAAAGCCAATTTCCGATCAAGTTAGCGATGAAGAATCCCAATACTCCCAGCAGCAATGCCTGCTGCATGATCAGGGCGAGTATTACAGTGTTTCTCGCCCCCATCAATTTCAGCATGGCTATGTCGTGCAGCTTATCCAATGTCAGCGTGTATAAAATAAGGGCCATGATTATTCCGGAAACTATTATAAGCAGGATGCGGAAAAGTCCCAGTTGCCGCCGGTTGCGCTCGATATTGAGCAGAAGAAGATCCCTTTGTCCGTCACGGCTGTATACAGATATATCAGGCCAGGATGCGATTTTCGCGGCAACTGATTCCGGATCATATCCAGGATTGACATGCACAACTACTGCGCTGACAATTGAAGTGCCAAGAGCCGGGATTCCGGTGGTCATTCCTCCGGCGCGATCAGCCATTTGGGGCTGTATGTGCCCTAGATCAATTGATTGCAGTCGATTGACACGTGCTGCGCGTTCGGCGCGAATCGCTTCACCCGAAATATCAAATTGCACTGCCTGTGCGTCGGAGATTGTCATGAAAGCCATCGGATCTCCTGCCGGGGAATTCATACGGTGTGTCAGCCCGACGACCGTATAAGTATTTTTGCCCAAGGGAATCTTATCTCCTATACTCAGTTTCGACGATTTGTCAACCAGCATTTCGTAATGGGACTGACCAAGAATGCGTCCTGAAGAGATGGGAAGAGTTTGTCCGCGGTCAGCCGGCCAGGACAATCCTTGGATTGTCAGCCGTAGAGGCTTTCCCCGATATTCACGCTGGATTGTGTGCGAAATGAAACTGCTGGCATCCTTTACTCCTGGAACGGCAAATACGCGATCCTCAACACTTCTTGGCATGCGGGAAATTTCCGAGAAAGGCCCGCGGGTGTCTTTCTGTACAACCCAGAGATCGGCATCTAGGCAGTCAACCAGGAGAGTCGCCTCTTCAATCAGCCCACGGTAAATTCCTCCCATTCCCATGACCACCATAAGTAAAAGTCCAATTCCAAACGCGGTCAATATGAAACGACCTGAATTATGCCTGATATCTTTGATTGCCAGATTCATAGTTTGTCATGTTTGACGGCCCGGCCATTGCGGGGCAGATCAGTTCCGGGCGAAACACCGACCACAATCTGTCCTTCAGCCAAGCCATCTGTTATTTCCACATTTTCACGGCCCTTCAACCCTATTGACACTTTCTGCCAACGAGCTTTGCCATTATTGTCGGTCATGACATACGAGTGCCCATCCCTCCAGACAATGAGTTGCTGAGGAAGCACGAGAACGCCTTCCTGTCGGCCAGCTTCAATATATACTTCGGCACGCTGTCCCACCGCCCATATTTTAGGGAGCTGATCCACCCCGACATCAACTAGGAATTCCCGCGTCTCGCTGTCTGTCCTAGGGGAAATCCGCATGACATGGCCTTTCAAAGGAGTTTCCGGACTTGAGCGGAAGACTATCCGTGCAGTCTGATTCACAGACAGCAAGCCCATCGCCGTTTCGTCCACCCAGGCGGAAATCCACATCTGATCAGTTGAAATCATATCAAGAATAGAGGAGCCGGGGACAACGACATCACCGGACTCGCGATTACGACGGACTATAAGACCGTCAAAGGGAGCGCAGAGTTTTGTATCCGCCAGTCTCTCCTGGTAATAACGGAGGCTTGCCTCCGCCTTGCTTGCAATCAGCTTGGCCTCCACTTTGGCCAGATTTGCCCGGTTCAAGTTTGATTCTGCAACATCCCTGCTTTCCAGAGCTTTGTCCATGTCGGATTGCGACAATGCCTGGCTTTTTCGTAAAGTCGAGACTCTCTCAAAGTTGGATTTGGCCTGGACTGCCGTTGCCTGGGCCCGCGTAATTTCAGCCTCGGACAGGTCTATGCTCGCTTTGGCCGCCGCAAGTTCGGCTTTCGCCATTTCAACCTGCTGGAGCAAATCGCTGTCATCCAGGGTGGCAAGCAGTTGTCCCTTTGTGACCCGGTCATTCTGGTCAACCAGAACTTGGACCAGCAAACCGGAAATCTCTGGGCTTATCGAGGAGCGCACCCTTGCTTCGAGAGTTCCAGTCCCCATGACTTCATTGACAACTGTTCCCCGTGCAACCTTGAATGCCTGCACCTTGACAGGTGAAAAACGAACCCAGTAAAAAACAGAACCTGAGATAATTAAAAAGACAATAAGTTTTATCCCGAATACTGCTCTTTTCCTGATGACTGGTGAAACCATATTATTTACTCCCTGAGATATTTATGGGAACCTTAAAAAAAATTTACGTGCCAATATGTTTTTCATCCTAGGAAATTGATCCCATAGATATGGGTCAGGCAGTAATATATCCCGGCAAGAATGAAAATGATGCTTGTGATGCGGCGCACCCATAGCTCGATATGTGTCAGACGGTCGAACGCCTTGCCGAGCATCTCTCCTCCGAAAGCAATTAGAAATGCAAATATGATTACGGGCAGGGCGGTTCCGGCTCCGTATATCAGAGGCAGAAGAAGCTGTGATGAATTTTTAATGGACAATGGAATCAAAGCCCCGAAGAAGAGACCTGCAGAGACCGGGCAGAATGAAAGCGCAAAGATCACTCCAAGTGGAAACGCGAAATAAATTCCTCCCTTTTCCGCCTTATCCTGAATCTTGCCG
This sequence comes from uncultured Victivallis sp., assembly GCA_964540865.1. Classification (GTDB taxonomy): domain Bacteria; phylum Verrucomicrobiota; class Lentisphaeria; order Victivallales; family GWF2-50-93; genus GWF2-50-93. The sequence goes on along the minus strand of CAZION010000040.1, from coordinate 4,087 downwards.
CCGGCAATATTAAATGAGAGCCCAGCCCCAATCATGCCGAGGAGAATCATGCCGAGAAGTATTAAAACAGGACCCAGGATTTCGTTGAGATATTTCTGGAGGAAGCGGGAGACTTCTCCGGTCGCCATCAGGCCGGCGGTAATGGCTGCGCCTAACGCAATATATACGATTACCCGTCCGGCAGTATAGAACAATCCGGACATCAGCACCTTCCTGTGGTTGCCCAGATGTCGGCTTACGAATGATATTGCTGCAATATTGGTGGCAAGCGGGCATGGACTTATGGCCGTTAGTATTCCCAGCCAGAGTGCGGAAGTAATGGCGAGCCAGGTCATTTTAACTCTCCGTCAGCAGTTGAAAGGAATTTTCGGAAAGCCTTTTCGAGATAGGCATTGAACGCAGTAGGCTCTCCCAAGAGAGTCCAGACATCATCAAGCCTTTCATAATCCACAACCTTCTCTCCATCCATTGAAACAACAATCACCCCGCTGGTGGTGACATCGAACTTCTTGGCAAAAACGTCATTTTCCTGAAAATTAACAACCTGCCATTCAATACGGCCATCGATAAGTTCCTTTTTGAATTTGGACTCCAGAAGGTTGTGCGTCATTTTTTCGATGTTATTGCAGGTTTCACAACGGACATTGGCGTGAGTGTAATAGACGCGGAGATATTGTCCGGATTTGGCATTTTCAACTGGTGTATCTGTCTTTCCGGAAGATTGCCGCACTGTATTTTTGCCAATCGCGAATCCAATGGAGAGCAACACAAAAGCCAGAAGCAGGTTTTTAATTATGTTCTTCCATTTTTCCATGAGTCACTCCATGTTGTAACGAGCTCGGTGGCGAATCTCGCTAAGTTAAGCACTTTCGCCATAATGAATACACAAGCTGAAGCTTGGACTCCAACCTCAGCACAGCGACAAATGTTGGAGTTCAAGCTTTAGTTAGTCTTCTCTTATCCTAGCGCCATTCAAGTCGGTGCCCCGTGATCTGTAATCGGCAATGCGAGAACAGAAAGCACGACTCCAGCTATTTCTTGTAAAAGGTATCTGCTTTGTTTATCATGATTCCCGGCATCTGTCCACAATTTAGGGATTCCCTATCACAGATTAAGGATCACCAATCACTGGTTCCTTTTTTCCGGCTTGAACTCATAACCCAGTTCCTTCCACTTCGCCAAAATATCCTCCTTTGTGAAGAATCCGACATGGCGCCAGAGTTCCTTTCCCTTAGTGTCAAGGAAGACCTGGGTTGGGATGGTTTCTATTTTGTAATCCTCGGCTTTCTTGGCGTTCTCCTTCTGCCAGACATCTATGAACTCAACGTCAAAGATCCCGGCATATTCCTTTTTCATCTCCTCCAGGATCGGGGCCATTTTAATACACGGTATGCATTTTGTCGCGCCAAGGTCGACAAGCTTGGGAAGAGGAGTTGGGCCCTTCTTCTCTTCGGCAAGCATTCCAAAAGCAAGAAACACCAGAATGAGACATGACAATAGCTTGTTCATGAATCTCTTCCTTATTTGTTGAGGACATCGGCGCATTTAGCCGCTTCGATTCAAAGTCAGTACGTCACGATTTCTAAACCAACAGCTTCTTAATATCATCAGGCGTAAGGAGTTTTCCGGCGGATTTGACGGTTCCGTCAACCGCTATGGCGGGGGTCATCATTACACCCATCTTGACAATGTCCTGGATCTTATCTACTTTTGAAATCTCCGCCTGGATGCCAAGTTCTTTTACGGCTGTCTCGGCATTCGCCATTAGCATCTTGCATTTCGGGCATCCCGTTCCGAGAATCTGGATTTTTTTCATACTTTCCTCTTTCTGTTAAAAGAAATAACCGAATAACCATCCGACGATAGTCGATAAAATAACTGTTAAAAAGCAGAACACAAAGGTTTTCTTGAATCCTATTATCTTATAGATCACAAGTATGCTGGGAACGGATAATGCCGGCCCAGCTAGGAGAAGGGACAGGGTGGGGCCTTTGCCCATCCCGAGCTTCATCAGGGTCTCTACAATTGGAATCTCCGTTAGTGTGGCGAAATACCAGATCATCCCGAAGAACGAGGCGTTGAAGTTTGACATGAAACTGTTCCCACCTACAAGCGATGCCACATAGCTTTCAGGAATCAGGGCGCCTACAAACCCCGTAACGAAAACGCCTCCGAACAGGAGTGGGACGATTGTTTTCGAAAAAAACCAGGTGGAGCTCATCCAGCTTTTGATTTCATCTTTTGAATACCATTTGAAAGTCATGAGAAGGACAAGTGCACCCATCACAGCGGCAAGATACCATTTCATGCCGTGGATGGTCATGACAGCACTTGGTACGGGTGACATTGATTTTATGTCAGATTTCATGATCCTGACTACTTCTGTCTTGAGACGGTTTTCGTTTTCATATACTTTGATGTCATATAGGTCATTGGTCTTATATCTGACATTCGCCTTGAATTCCCTGCCGTCGTTCATTGTTACATTCACATCATTGGTGTTGTACCAGTCGCTGAAGATCAGGAAGAGGATCATGCAGAGGAAGAACAGCGATATCTTCCATAGGGGGCGATGTGGGGTTCCGGTGTCAATTTCAGGGGTTTGAAGTTCATTCCGTAGTCTCTCGTTCTCGCTTTTTCTGAAAATAAAGGCCATCAGGAGTCCGATAATGAAGGCGAATCCGACAGCGCCGAGCACCCGTGCCAATCCGATATCTAGGCCGAGCACCCGAGCGGATAGGAATACCGCCATGACATTGATTGCTGGCCCTGAATATAGGAACGCGCTTGCGGGGCCTAGTCCGGCGCCCATGGCATAGATTCCCGCGAACATTGGAAGGACGCTGCAGGAGCATACGGCGAGTATTATTCCAGCCACTGAGGCCACGGTATATGCCAGGAACCTGTTTGATTTCGGGCCGAGATACCGGATAACGGACTCCTGTGAGAGGAAGGTTGATATGGCGCCTGCTATGAACATTGCTGGCACCACGCATCCGAGCGTATGTTCGCGGACATACCACTGCAGCAACCTGAACGATTCGAGAATCGCGTTTGCTATTTTCTCATTTCCAATCGGTATGAAATATGCGAAAATGAAAATTACCGCAAGCACTGTAAAATACTTTAACTCTTTTTTCATGTCCATAATATCGTTTCCTTATCAATATCCCTTTAGGTATGTTTCCAATTTCTTCAAAATTCAAGGGCTTTCCTTTTCCGCTTGAAATCGTTTTTAACGACAGCCATCACACATCCAAAGATCTGCATGATGCATGGTGTTGCAAGATGATGGATTACCCTTACCCCTTCTTTCTTTTCAGTTATTATCCCTGTTTTTTTCAGCTGGGACAAGTGGCGGGATAAGGTTGACTGGTCAATGTTGAACAGGGGTAGAAGTTCACAGACGCATTTGTCGCCTCGACTCAACTCATCGATGATCATCAGTCTTACGGGATGAGCCATCGCTTTAATGATCCCTGCTTTTATTTCAGCTTCGTCATAGTTCATTTTGCACGCCCCGCATATTTTATTTTCACTTAATATATGCGTATATGTGCATATATGCAAGTAACTTTTTGGATATTTCATGGAATAGTATTTCCGGAACGCCGGCAACTTGCCGGCATTCTTTCTTTTCATTCTTCCTGAACCGGGAACAACAAGCCAGCAAGGGTGCTGGCGTTCCATAAGAGTTGCGGCCCCTGGCCGCCTAATTTAACGTTAAGGAATTTCAAAGTTATAACAATACAAGAAAAATATTTTAACCACTAATCTACACTTATCATACACTAATAATAAATATGCAATGAATGAAGTTTTCGGAATGAAAACTTCATTCATTGCATGGTTTGTATTTAATTCCTGTTAGTGACGATTAGTGAGAATTAGTGGTGAAATCTTTTTTGGTATTTAAAGTTGCGGCCTCTGGCCGCCTAATTTAATGTATAGGAATTTTAAAGTTTATTGATATTCTAAATTAAGTTTTTTGCGAATTGCGAAATTCGCACTTGGAGTGCGGCAATTTATTGTCGCCTTTAACGACGGAATTTATTCCGTCCTATCTAAATTCCGCGAAATTAATTTC
>CAZION010000039.1:0-47637 GCA_964540865.1 uncultured Victivallis sp. | reverse complement strand
TCTGCCCGTCTGAAAGATTTGTAGCGGAGATCTCCCTGGTCCATCCTTTCGCCGAACTGCTGAATCCGCTGGTGCCGTCGGCGTTCTTCGCCTTGACCCAGTAGTAATAGCAGTAATATGACTTGGACGCGAAAGTGTTCGGATATGGCGAGGCTGCAACTTCAGCGATCTTCGCAGCCAGCGCAGGATTATCAATCTCAGAGCGGTATATCTCGTAGGCCGATGCATTGGCGATGGCGCCCCAGGAAACTGTAATCCTGTCTTCGAAATCCCCCTGTGTAGCGGAGACGGAAGGAGAGTCCGGAATAGTATTCTTGTACGATGCAGTGAGGGTAACGCCGGAATAATCTGACTTGCCGTAAAGCATCACATACCACCAGCCCTCTGCTGGATTGTTGATCCCTATGGTTTCCACATTGGTGGCTCCGGTGCTCCTGTAGTTGTACAGGTTCAGCGCCGGTGCTGAATTGTATTTCACGTACATGTCGCAGTCGCCTTCACCATCCTTGAGCTTGAAGTCAAGATAGGACTGCCCGGACGGAACGTATATCCTGTAGACTGTCTGGTTGACTTCATCTTTAAATCCGAATATGCCGCCGACCGCAGTCTCATTTACAAGGTCTATAACATTGCACTGGAAGAAAGCCGTCACTGTTGCATCACCGGTCAGCGTGACTGTTGTATCAGCTGAATATGCGTCCGCCACCAAGGCGTTCCCAGTAACACTCCAGTACAGGAAGTGAATGCCATCGTCCGGGGTTGCTGATATAGCAACCGGCGTGACAGTGTCCACGACCGTGACCCCAGTGTCGGGGCTTGTTGTTCCGTTACCATTGTGTGCCATGGTCAAATTGGCGATGTCATGCGCGAAACTCGCAGCGAATGTCTTATTCCCTGTAATGTTGGTATCAGTCCTTGATGCAGCTACAAGTCCATCATCCCAGCTCACAAAGTGATATCCGACATCAGGAGTCGCAGTTACTCTGGAGCCATCGGCCCCATGGTTGACTGTCTGAGTATTCATTCCCGTGATTGTTCCGTTTGTTCCGGAATTGTAGGTCAATGTATAGGTGATGATTGCGAAATTCGCAGTGACCGTCTTGTTTGCAGTGACATTTGATATTGTGAGCGGATTTGTCGTTCCGGAATAATCCCCTGTCCAGTTCACAAAATGACAGCCGGTATTTGGAACTGCTGTGACTTCGGAACCGGATGCGCCGTGGTTGACCGTCTGAACCTTCGTTCCGGTAATCGTGCCGTTCGCTCCCTCGATAAAAGTCAGATTGTAGGTTGCTGTGGAATACTGTGCGGTGACTGTTGTGACCGCCGTTATATTGTTGAATGTCTTGTCCCAACCGGTGAAAGTCCATCCAGCGTTAGCCGTGACTGTAGGTGCGGTTGCCGCGGAGCCATGGTTTATCATCTGACTCAGCGCCCCGCCACCCGCACTTGTTCCTTTTCCTGCAAGGTCGAAGGTGACTGTATAGTTATTGATTGCGAATGTCGCAGCAACGCTTAGATTAGCGGTGATGTTCATGTCGGTTCTCGCCGCAGTCATCACGTCATCGCTCCATTTTACGAAATGGTAGCCGGCAACAGGATTCGCAATTACCGTGGAACCATTTGCCCCATGATTGACAGTCTGCGGGGTCGTTCCGTTAATTGTGCCATTCGCGCCTGCAGTATATGTCAACGAGTAGGTGTTTATCGCGAAATTCGCAATGACTGTTTTGTTTGCAGTTATATTGGATATTATGAGAGGATTGGTTGTTCCGGAATAGCCTCCTGTCCAGTTCACAAAATGATAGCCGGTATTTGGAACTGCTGTGACTTCGGAACCGGATGCGCCGTGGTTGACCGTCTGAACCTTCGTTCCGGTAATCGTGCCGTTCGCTCCCTCGATAAAAGTCAGATTGTAGGTTGCTGTGGAATACTGTGCGGTGACTGTTGTGCCCGCCGTTATATTGTCGAATGTCTTGTCCCAGCCTGTGAAAGTCCACCCAGCGTTAGCCGTGACTGTAGGTGCGGTCGCCGCGGATCCGTGGTTTATCGTCTGGCTGAGCTCGCCGCCGCCCGTACTTGTTCCCTTGCCTGCAAGGTCGAAGGTGACTGCATAATTATTGATTGCGAATGCCGCAGTAACGCTGAGATCAGCGGTGATGTTCATATCGGTTCTTGCCGCAGTCATCACGTCATCGCTCCATTTCACAAAATGGTATCCGATAGCAGGAGTCGCGGTCACTGCGGAGCCATTGGCGCCATGATTGACGGTTTGCGTCGTTGTTCCTGTAATCGACCCGTTGACTGTGGCGGTGTAAGCAAGTGAGTATTGATTTATCGCGAAATTCGCGGTGATCGTCTTGTTTGCAGTGACATTTGATATTGTGAGCGGATTTGTCGTTCCGGAATAATCCCCTGTCCAGTTTACAAAATGATATCCGGTGCTGGGAACTGCGGTGACAGCCAAGCAGTCCAAGCCATGATTTATAGTCTGGACCTTTGTTCCTGTAATTGTTCCGTTCGCGCCTTCGACGAAAGTCACGTTGTAGGTTACTATTGAATATTGTGCGGTGACGGTTGTTACCGCCGATATATTGTCGAATGCCTTGTCCCAACCGGTGAAAGTCCATCCAGGATTTGCTGTGACTGTAGGTGCGGTCGCCCCGGAACCGTGGTTTATCATCTGGCTGAGCTCGCCGCCGTCCGCACTTGTTCCCTTGCCAGCAAGGTCGAAGGTGACGGCGTAATTATTGATTGCGAATGTCGCAGTAACGCTGAGATTAGCGGTGATGTTCGTGTCGGTTCTTGCCGCAGCCATCACGTCATCGCTCCATTTCACGAAATGGTATCCGGTGTTAGGTGAAGCTGTAACAGTAGTTCCACTGGCACCATAGTTTACTGTTTGCGTGGTTATGCCTGTAAGCGTACCATTTGTGCCGTTGTTGTAGGTTAATGTGTGTTGATTAATTGCATAGTTTGCCGTTACGTGAGCATCATTGGCGGGCATTGTGTATGTTGTCGTTGAAGAATTAGCATCTGTAAAATTTCCTCCGTCGGATGTCGTCCAGTTGACAAAATGATAGCCTGTTGCAGCGGCATCTGCAGTTATCGTTGCACTAGACCCTTCACAAATGCCGATACTTCCAGTTCCATTCGTAACAGTGAGCGCATAAGTTGGGGCTCTCAGGATTAAGCTGTGAACAGAACCGGCTGCGATCGCTGCGACCCCATCTGCATATATTTGAACAGGTGCCGTTCTATCTTCTGTAGTTCCATCCCCTAATCCGCCAAAGAAATTGCCGCCACACGCCAATAAGCTACCATCGACCTTCAGAATCAAACTGTGAGCTATTCCTGCAGCGACAGACTTGATCCCGTTTGGAAATATCTGAGCCGGGGTTGTTTTATCTTCCGTAGCGCCATTCCCTAATTGACCAAACCAATTCGATCCCGTACCCCATAAGCTGTCGTCGGTTTTCAGAATAAGACTGTGGGCCTGTACATCGTCTCCTCCTGCCGCCATAGCCCTGACCCCGCTTGGGAATATCTCAACTGGAGTTGATTTGCTTTCTGTCGTCCCGTCCCCAAGTTGACCGAAATCATTGTTTCCACAGGCCAATAAACTGCCATCGGTCTTTAAGATCAGACTGTAGTGAAAACCGGCAGCCAAGGCTTTGACACCGGCTGAATATATCTTGACCGGAGTGTTTTTGTCTTCCGTAGTGCCATTCCCAAGTTGTCCATGGAAATTCCATCCCATACCCCATACGCTTCCGTCAGTTTTCAGAATCAGACTGTGCCCATAGCCAGCAGCCATAGATTGGACACCTCCTGAATATATCTGGATGGGGGTTGTTTTGCTTTCCGTTGTTCCATCTCCCAGTTGCCCGTAATCGTTATTTCCACAGCCCCATAAACTCCCATCTGTCTTCAGAATCAAGGTATGGCCTCCACTTCCAGCAATTTCCTGAACCCCTCCCGAATATATCCGGACAGGTGTCGATTTGTTTTCTGTCGTTCCATCTCCCAACTGCCCGGAACCGTTATATCCACAGGCCCATAAACTACCGTTCGTTTTAAGAATCAGACTTGTGTTGCCACTTCCTGCAGCAACAGCTCTGACGCCCTCTGAATATACTTGGACTGGAGTTGATTTATTGCTTGTAGTTCCGTCTCCCAGCTGGCCTTCTGCATTATAGCCGCAAGTCCAGAGATCGGCGTTAAGAGTATTTGTCTTCAGGAAATTAGCGATAATAGCCATGTCGCTGGCGACATTCGTGACCGTCAGCGGATTGTCAGTGCTCATGATATCCCCGGTCCAGTTCACAAAGTGGTAGCCGACACTCGGAACCGCCGTGACAGCGGTACAGTCAGCCCCTTGGTTGAGAGCCTGGATCTTGGTTCCGGTAATAGAGCCGTTCGCTCCTTCTGCAAAGGTGACTGTATAAGTGATAATACTGTACTGCGAAGTGACTGTCGTGACCGCCGTTATATTGTTGAATGATTTGTCCCAACCGGTGAAAGTCCATCCAGCGTTAGCCGTGACTGTCGGTGCGGTCGCTGCTGAACCGTGGTTTATCGTCTGGCTGAGCGCCCCGCCACCCGCACTTGTTCCCTTGCCTGCAAGGTCGAAGGTGACGGCGTAACTATTTATTGCGAAATTCGCAGTGATCGTCTTGTTTGCAGTGACGTTGGATATTGTGAGCGGATTTGTCGTTCCGGAATAGCCCCCTGTCCAGTTCACAAAATGATAACCGGTGTTAGGGACTGCCGTAACTTCAGAACCGGCTGCACCATGGTTGACTGTCTGGACTTTTGTCCCGGTGATAGTGCCATTTACCCCCTCGACAAAAGTGACGGAATAATTGTTGATTGCGAAGTTCGCACGGACAGCTGCATCGGCTGAAGCGGTGGCGGTCGTGCTTGCGGAGTTCGCATCTGCGAATGTCGCCGAACCAGAGACTAAAGTCCAGTTTACGAAATGGCATCCTGTGCCTGCCGTAGCGCTGACCGTTGCAGCAGCCCCTTTCGTCTGAACAGATGCGCCTGATGGAACCGTCGTGCCGTTGCCGTCATTGCTAACTGTCAGAGTGTAGTCATTGTCAGACTCTGTAGCGGTGACATCCTTGTCCGCCATGCCAACGGATGAGCACCTGATTATAGCTGAACCGTTCGTTGTATCCGCATCCTGGGCGGCGGCAAGCGTGACCGTCTGGTATGTATCCCAGTTAGCGGTCGTGAACGTGAGTGATGAACCGGATGAAACGGTGATGTCCGCATCTCCCGATAATCTTGAAACTGCAACTGTTTTGCTGGCGGTCGGCTGGGCGGACAGCTTCAGTTGGAATATATTGGTAGCTCCCTCAGATATATCAATTGTGTCGCTGTCCGTAAGGAGCGCGACAGAATTAATTGCGAAATTCGCAGTAATGGTTTTATTTGCGGTGACACCTGTGATGAGCAATGGATTTGTTGTGCCGGAATAATCCCCTGTCCAGTTTAGGAAATGATAGCCGATGTTTGGAACGGCGGTGACTTCAGTTCCGCTGGATTCGTAACTTACAGTTTGCGGAGTTTCTCCGGAAACTGTTCCATTTGCTCCAGCCACATAGTTCAGAGTATATTGTGTCAGGGAAAAATCAACACTTCTTGTTTCACCGGTAATAATACCATCTTTCCATGCCTTGGCTTTTAGCGTCCCCGGCACTTGCAGGGAAACAGAACCGCCGGAAGCAACATCGGGACAGATTTCCGTAGGCTCGCTGCCGTCTGTCGTATACCTGATGATTGCTCCAGGTGTTGCGCAATTCACGGTCACGCTGACATTATGGCCGGGATAAGGCCCGCCGTCTGGACTAAACGTTGGTGTTGCAGCTTTGGAGAGCAGTTCAGGGATGGCGGTAATATAGTCAAACCGTATTTGGTTGCTCTCATCAGTCCAGACGCCTTCAATTTGGGAACCATCGTCCTTGATTCGATATATTCCTGTCCCATTTGGACTTGCCACGCGGTTTCCAAAATACAGCCAGTCGCCGATGCTCACAAAGTTACGCAAACCATATTGTGATTGTGGGATAGCCGCAACAAGGGTGACATTCTGGAAGGCAAGATCTATCTTGAAGAGGGATTGTTCATAGTTATCCATAAAATACAACATTCCCTTATGGATGACCATTGCATCCATCATGTGCCCGGTATACATCAACTCTTTCGTTTTATCAGCGGAGACCCTGTATGTCCGGAAAATGTAAGGGGATGTTGATTGGTCGTAGGTGCTAACCAGCAGCGCGTTGCCCCACTGAAGAATACCCATTACGCGTTCAGCCGCAAAAGAGACGAATGCGTCTGCCGCAGTGCCATCCAGGTTGCAGCTGTAAACAGTAGCAAATTGATCGCCCCAGTAGATCTTGTCATTCAGAATCACCATGTTCATAGTTGCCGTATTATACCCAGATGCATCTACGATTGTCTTGAGATCTGAGCCATCCAGCGCGCATGAATACAACGATTTGTTAAACTGGTCCGTCCAGTAAAGACGGCCTTTGCAATGCTGTATCTGCCTTAACAAGGTTGGTTCCAAGGCAGATGTGACAATAGTCTGATTCGAGCCTAGGTTAGTATCAATAATTTGAACTTTGCCTGATAGTTCTGTTACGGCAAATATATTCGCATTAATAGCGTTGTATTGCGCCGTAACGATACGGTCCGACGTGATGTTGTCGAATGCCAGATCCCAGCCTGTGAAGTTCCATCCGCCGATGCCTGAAACTATGGGTGCTTCCGCAGCCTGTCCATGCGCAACCTCCTGGACCAGTTGCCCTCCACCAGCCCTTGTCCCCACGTCCTTCAGAGCAAATGTTACTGTATAACCGCCTATTGCGAAGTTCGCATTGATCGTCTTGTTTGCCGTAACATTTGTGATTGTAAGCGGATTTGCTGTTCCTGTATAATCGCCGGTCCAGCCGATGAAATGATACCCGTTATCAGGGAGCGCAGTCACTTCTATGCAGTTTCCTCCATGATTTACGGTCTGGACCTTGGTCCCAGTGATTGTCCCGTTCGCGCCTTCGACGAAAGTCACGTTGTATGTTGTGACAGCGTATAGAGCTGTGACCGTAGTGCTTCCTGTGGTATTGTTGAATGTCTTGTCCCAGCCAGTGAAAACCCATCCGGCATTCGCCGTTACTGTAGGTGCAGTCGCCGCGGCTCCATGGCTTATTGTCTGGCTGAGCGCCACACCGCCTGCATTTGTTCCCTTGCCCGCAAGGTCGAACGTTACAGTATAGGTGTTGATTGCGAAATTCGCACGAATCGTCGCAGGCGCCGATAGAGTGACCGTCGTGCTTGCGGAGTTCGCATTGCCAAATGTGGCGGAACCGCTTGTCACAGTCCAGTTCACAAAATGGTAGCCGGTGCTGGAGGACGCGCCAATTGAAGCGGCGACGGATTTTGTGACGACAGTCGCTCCGGAAGGCGTGGTCGTACCGTTTTCATCGTTGTTCACGGTAAGTGTCGTGTCATTGTCGGTGATTGTAAGGGTGTGCTGAACATTTGTTCCGAGGACGGCATCGCCCTGGTTGCTCAGGGTGACTATGACGGTTTCGTCAGGCTCGCATATGGAATCATCCACAAGGGTAACGATGATGTTTTTAGTGGTTTCACCGGGGTTGAAGGTGAGAGTGCCAGCGGCCAGCGTGTAGTCCACTCCGCCACTTGTGGCGGTGCCGCCGTAGACCGCGTAATTGACAGTTATCGTTGCCGCAGAGGCGCCGTTGAGGTTGACCTCCAGACTCGCATTGCCTGCGGACTCCGAACAAGTGGACGATGCAAATGCAAAGGCCACGGTTGTGGGAGATGCGTTAGGCGTTCCTTTACTTATGCGATGGTTCCCGTAATCGACCAAGAACAGTTTGCCCGCACTGTCGACTGCAACGCCCATGGGTATGTTAAACCGCGCTGAGCTACCGGTACCATCGGTACTGCCGGAAATACCCGCGCTGCCCCCGATGGTCTTCACAACACCCGCCTCGCCTTGCAGGATCACTTTCCGAATCGTATGGTTCCATTGATCCGTCACGAAAAGCTTACCCGCGCTGTCGATCACCACCCCCCAGGGAACATTGAACTGTGCCGCACTTCCCGTGCCATCCGCACTTCCGGAAATGCCCACGCTGCCAGCCACGGTCGTCACCACGCCAGCCGGCGTCACCTTTCGGATCGTGTAGTTATTGGAATCAAGCACATATAGGTTGCCCACGCTGTCAACAGCAACGCCGGTTGGATTTTTAAACTGCGCCGCACTGCCCGTGCCATCCGCGCTGCCGGAAACACCCGCGCTGCCAGCCACGGTCGTCACCACGCCAGCCGGCGTCACCTTTCGGATCGTGTTGTTGCGCAACTCCGCAACAAACAGGTTACCTGCGCTGTCCACAGCAATGCCTTGAGGAAAGTCAAACTGCGCCGCACTGCCCGTGCCATCCGCGCTGCCGGGAACGCCAGCGCTGCCAGCTACGGTCGTCACCACGCCCGCCGATGTCACCTTTCGGATCGTGTAATTGCCCGTATCTGAGACGAACAGGTTACCTGTGCTGTCCACAGCGATGCCGCGAGGTCCGTTAAGCCGTGCCGCATTACCCGTACCATTCGCACTGCCCCACGCCCCTGGGTTGCCCGCAAGGGTGGTCACCACGCCCGTCAGCGTGACCTTACGGATAGTGTGGTTGTCGCCGTCCGCCACGAAAAGGTTTCCTGAGCTGTCCACCGCCACACCCCAAGGATATTTAAATCGCGCCGCACTGCCCGTGCCATCGGTACTGCCCCAGCCGCCCGGTTGGCCAACAAAGTTACTCCAAGAGTAAATATCTTCATTTACAGAAAAATTCGCGGTAATATTCATGCTGGATATCACATTGGTTATTGTAAGTGGATTTGTGATTGCGGTGTAATCTCCTGTCCATCCGATAAAACCGTAACCCGTATTGGGAACTGCCGTAACTTGGGTGCAATTTGCACCATGATTGACTGTCTGGACTTTTGTCCCGGTGATTGTGCCGTTCGTGCCCTCGACGAAGGTTACGGTATATTGAGGAATGGAATCGTTGTCGGTAATGGTAATAGTGTGTTGAGCAGTCGCCCCAAGAACGGCATTACTTGGACTGCTGAGTTCCACTATCACAGTCTCTTCTGTTTCATGTAGGGAATCGTCCACAGGGGAAATAGTAATGTTCTTGGTGGTTTCACCTGGATTGAAGGTTAGGATGCCCGATGCCAGTGTGTAGTCCACTCCGCCGCCGGAGGCGGTGCCCCCCGCAACAACAACGTTGACAGTGACGCTCTGTGTCGATGCATTGCTCAGGACGATGGCGATGTTTGTGGCTCCAGCGTTCTCAGGCACAGCTGAATTCGTTTCCGCAAATGCCACGGTCGGAAGAGTATCCTTTGCTTTGACTGTAATCGTGAAGGTTTGTTGCACGCTGGTGAGTCCATTGCTGACCTGCAGTGTCACATTGTGCGTACCAACATCGCTGGAGCCAGGCGTGCCAGCCAAAGCCGCCCCAGTTTCGAGTTTCCGGATGCGATTGTTGTTGCTGTCCGCTACGTACACGTTCCCCGCAGTGTCAACACAAAGATCAAAAGGATGATCGAACTGAGCGCCAGTTGCCACGCCCCCATCGCCACTTCCGCCTTGGACACCGGTACCTGCAACGGTCCGGATAATCCCCGTAGGCGCCTCAATCTTTCGAACTCGATGGTTGAACGTGTCGGCGACATAGACATTTCCTAGTTGATCAACAGCCACGGCAGAAGGATTATAGAGTTTAGCGCTGGTCGCTATACCGCCATCGCCGCTATAGCCTTGGATGCCGTTGCCTGCGATTGTACTGATGAGCCCTGTCGCTGCTTCGATCTTCCGAATGCGGGCATTGCCCCGATCAGTTATATACATGTTCCCGGCAGCATCCATATAGAAGCCACTTGGGCCACTGAGTTGGGCATCGGTCGCCGCACCGCCATCGCCACTATAGCCTGAAATACCAGTTCCAGCAATGGTATGGATGATTCCTGTAGACGCATCGACTTTGCGGATGCGACAGTTAATACTGTCCGCAAAGTACAGATTCTTGTCAGCATCGACAAAAAGACCATTCGGACCGTAGATTTGAGCATCGGTTGCTGCGCCGCCATCGCCGCCGTACCCCCAGACACCATTGCCGGCAATCGTGGTTATAATGCCGGTTGCCGCCTCCACCTTCCTGATACGGTGGTTGTTCCCATCAGCTATATATATGTTCCCTTCAAAATCCGCAGCTATCTTTCCCGGCGCTTTAAACTGAGCTCCGGTGGCCGTGCCACCATCACCGCCGTAGCCATAAATTCCACTGCCGGCGATGGTGGTTATAATGTCGGTTGACGCCTCCACCTTCCTGATACGGCAGTTTTCCGTATCTGCTAGATATATGTTCCCCATGCTATCCACGCATACACCCTGAGGTGTTTTGAGATTGGCGTTGGTTGCCGCACCTCCGTCGCCACTGTAAACCAGTGTGCCAAGACCGGCTATCGTGTGGATGTTGCTCGTAGCCACTTCAACCTTACGAATACGTTCATTCCCACTGTCCGATATGTATACGCTGCCCATGGCATCAACAAGTACATCAATAGGTACGTTGAGCTGGGATACGGAAGCCAGCCCGCCATCGCCATTATACCCACCATTACTCCATCCTGAGGCACCGCTGCCTGCTATCGTTGTGATGACCCCGGTTGAGGAGTCTATTTTACGTACACGCTGGTTGTCGCTGTCCGCTATATACACGTTTCCAGCGGCATCTGCAAAAATGCCTCTTGGTCTATTGAGCTGCGCATTCACGGCAGCGGCACCATCCCCGCTGTATCCGTAACCTCCATTACCTGCAATGGTGTGGATAATACCGGTTGCCGCCTCCACCTTCCTGATGCGATTGTTGTCCCAGTCCGCTATGTAAATGTTTCCGGAACCGTCCACGAAAACATCTATAGGTTCGTTGAGCTGGGCAGAAGAGGCCGGCCCGTCATCGCCACCATATCCACCGTTGCCCCATCCTGTGGCACCGCTGCCTGCTATCGTTGTGATGACCCCAGTTGAGGAGTCTATTTTACGTACACGCTGGTTGTCGCTGTCCGCTATGTATACGTTTCCAGCGGCATCTAGAGAAACGCCGGCAGGGCAGTTCAACAGAGCATTGGAGGCAGGCCCCCCGTCACCGCCATATCCACGAGCGCCGGTGCCGGCTATTGTGCGGATTATTCCTGTTGCCGCCTCCACCTTGCGTATGCGATGACTACTGCGATCTGCAATAAGGACGTTCCCGGAGCTGTCTACGCAAATGCCAATGGGTTCAATAAGCTGAGCGCTTGTAGCCTGCCCTCCATCGCCGCTAGAAATCCCGGTGCCGGCTATTGTGCGGATTATCCCTGTTGCCGCCTCCACCTTGCGTATGCGGCGTTTTCCTGTCTCCGCCAGGTAAATATTTCCGTCAATGTCTTGACAGATCCCGCCGGGATTTGACAGCCAGGCGTTAGTGGCTGCGCCCCCATCACCCGGATAACTCCCCGCAACTGTACTTATGATCTTAATGTTGTTGTCAAGCGACAGCCACGATGGTAGTATCGGAGCGGGGAATGTGAGCGCGTTCTGGCATCCGTCTGAAGCGGTGACAATGTACTTATAGGGCAGTCCTTCAATAGCGCTAATGACGGGATTGGATGTGAAAACTAGAGAGGCTGTATCATTTTCCGACTCAGTTGCGGTGACATCCTTATCGGTCATGCCTGCGGATGAGCAGCGGATCACTGCCGAGCCGTTAGCGGTGTCTGCATCTTCGGCGGCGGCAAGCGTGACAGTCTGGTATGTATCCCAGTTAGCGGTCGTGAAAGTGAGCGATGAACCGGATGAGACGCTGATGTCCGCATCTCCAGAGAATCTTGAAACTGCAACTGTTTTGCTGGAGGCTGGCTGGTCGGACAGCTTCACTTGGAATATATTGGTAGCTCCTTCTGATATATTAATTGTGTCGCTGTCCGTAAGGAGCGCGACAGAATTAATTGCGAAATTCGCAGTGATCGTTTTGTTCGCCGTTACCCCGGAGATCGTGAGTGGATTTGTCGTTCCGGAATAATCCCCTGTCCAGTTTAGAAAATGATAGCCGATGTTTGGAACTGCGGTGATAGAGGTGCAGTTCGCGCCATGGTCTATGGCCTGGACTTTAGTTCCGGTGATTGTGCCGTTCGTGCCCTCGACGAAGGTTACGGTGTGGATGATTGATTCAAACGCGCCGATATCGCAGTTGCTGTTGAAGATACGGACAAACCCTGTTCCCCTCTGATCGTTGGCCGGGAAGGAAGGCGACGGCGGATCGGCAGGATAATCGTTGCGGCCGTGATCAATCGCCACGCTGCCGCTTCCGAGCGCCATTGTCTGGGTTGGGCCGCCGTTGTTCGTCAAAGTACCTAGAAGAGGATTGATTGGAGCTGCATATGTTCCGACATAGCTGTTGCTGGCATTGGGAGCACCCGCCAGCAATGTTGTGCCCTCTCTGACACCAACGAGGTTGTTGGCGAGATCCACAATAAAGTCAGTCGCTAGACAAATATCAGGCCCCGATGTTGGACTGGCTATATTTTCTATAAAGTTGCCAGCAACAATCGTATTGCACATGAAAACAAAAGCACCCGTAGCACCACCCTTAAAAATCCCGCCGCCACGTCTTCCGGCCGCGCCCACCTTGCAGGAATTTCCAGAAATCGTACTGTTATAAATTGCCAGGTAGGCACCGTTAGGCGCTGAGGAGACGAAATATATTCCGCCGCCAAGGGAAGAACCTGATGCGTCGGTGTTGGATGCCTCATTGTTGGCAATCGTACAGTTGACGATTTCAGAATGCGTGGCAACTGCCCAAGAACTTATGAAGAGCCCTCCGCCATATCCGTCCGACTTGTTTCCTGAAACAGTCGAATCCTTCATATAAAGCGTTGCATCCATAACGTAGATGCCACCTCCGGTAGATGGAGTGGTCGGATTTACAAAGCATGAATCATTGTCAACTATTGTGCAACGTTCGACAGTTAATACCGATCCACTTCCAGCACAATAGATGCCGCCTCCATACGGGGAGACGGTCACATTTCCATGACGTACAGTAAGATCCCTCACTGTAAGGGATGTCGCCGGCACCGCCGATCTGATGACGCCTGGACCAGTTGCCGCACCTCTTGCAGCATTCGCCTGAAGGATGGTCTGATCTGCACCTTTCCCAGCTATGATCAGAGACTTAGTGACATTTATTTGCTCGGTATGCACCGCGTCCATAATATTGATGGTGTCGCCCGCGTTGGAATTGGTGATGGCGTAAGTTATTGTCTGCCACGGATTACCCTGTGTACCATTGCCTGTGGTGTTGCTTCCAGTGGACTGCGAGACATGGCGGTTTGTTGCGAAGTTCGCAGTGATTGTCAAATTGGCGGTGACATTCGTCATCGTAACAGGATTGGTGGAGCCGATATAACTGCCAGTCCATCCGGCGAAATAATAGTCTGCATTCGGAACAGCCGTTACCTCTGAACAGTTGGAGCCATGGTTGACACTCTGCACTTTTGTTCCGGTGATCGTGCCGTTGGAACCTTCGACGAAGGTGACGGAATAATTGTTGATTGCGAAGTTCGCACGAATACTTGCATCGGCTGAAGCGGTGGCGGTCGTGCTTGCGGAGTTCGCATCTGCAAATGTCGCCGAACCTGCGGTGAGAGTCCAGTTTACAAAATGGTAGCCTGTGCTGGAGATAGCACTGATTGCCATAGCGGCAGCCTTTGTCTGCACGGTTGCGCCTGAAGGATTTGTCGTTCCATTCCCGTCATTATTCACGGTAAGCGTGTAGTCGTTGTCCGCCTCGTTTACGGTGACATCCTTATCGGTCATGCCTGCGGATGAGCAGCGGATCACTACCGAGCCGTTCGCGGTGTCCGCATCTTCGGCGGCGGCAAGCGTTACAGTCTGGTATGTATCCCAGTTAGCGGTCGTGAAAGTGAGCGATGAACCGGATGAGACGCTGATGTCCGCATCTCCAGAGAGTCTTGAAACTGTCACTGTCTTGATTGCGGGCGGTTGGGCGGACAGCTTCAGTTGGAATATATTGGTAGCTCCCTCCGATATATTAATTGTGTCGCTGTCCGTAAGGAGAGCGACAGAATTAATCGCGAAGTTCGCAGTGATCGTCTTGTTTCCGGTGACATTTGTAATTGTAAGCGGATTGTCAGTGCCGGAATAATCACCTGTCCAGTTCACGAAATGGTAGCCTGTGCTGGGCGTGGCGGTAACTGCCGAACAGTCAGAGCCGGGATTAACCGTCTGGACTTTCATGCCGGCAATTGTTCCATTGATACCCTCGACAAAAGTCACACTGTATGTGTTTACCGACCACTTGGCATATAGTGTATGGTTCGAAGCAGTCGTGACGGATGTAGCCGCTGTCACCTCTGTCCCTGTGCCATTGTCGCCAGTCCACCAGCCCGCAAATGTGTAACCGGTACGGGTAGGTGTTGCAAGCTCTCCATAGGCTGAGCAGAGGGTCACTGTCTTGTTAGCCGGATCAATCGTTCCGCCTTCGCCATCGTAGGTTACTGTGTAAGTTGGTGGCAGAGAGCGCAGATAAGGATAAGCCCCATTCTCCACAATTCCCCATATGTTTGAGAAATCCCAGCCTGAAAAGGTTGCTTCTTGCTTCATCTGTGCCGTAGTCTTGCCCGAGCCCCCGGTGGAGGTCGTTTGTCCACTCGTTTCGATATCCCAATACGAGCCGATTACCGTGCCGGAACCGTTTGATCCGATTAGCCCGCCGGCATTATTGCCTGTCAACATGCCAGTCGCGTAACAATCGCTCACCGTACCGAAGTTATCTCCGACCAATCCTCCGACTCTGGAAATAGAACCGCTTCCAGTCACTGCGCCAGTCGCGTAACAGTCACTCACCGTGCCATTGCTGTTGCATCCGAGCAGTCCCCCTATACAATAGTCGAGTCCAGTTACAGCCCCAGTAGCATAACAGCCGCTTACCGTGCCGTAACTATTCACTCCGAGCAATCCGAGGAGTCCTCCAACGTAATTTGTTCCTGTCACGCTAACCGTAGTGTAGCAACCGTTCATCGTTCCAAAACTGTTGTCTCCGACCATCCCTCCAACATAAACCCGTCCTGTCACCGAACCTCCAACCAAGCCGAGGTTGCGAATCGACGCATTGGTGCTGATTTTACTGAAGAGGCCGACATAGTCTGTTCCAGGACGGTTGATGGTCAGCTCTTTAATTTCGTGACCGTCCCCATAGAAGACACCGCTAAATGTTCCAATTGGCGCAAAGCCGGCGCCACTGTTCCAAGTTGCCGTAGCCGAGGCATCAATATCCTGTGTCAAGCGATAACACCCGGACAACGGGTACGCGGCGTCATTGCCGATCTTCTGGAGGTCTTCAACCGTCGAGATGTTTTGGAAGATGCCAAATAGAGCAGTTACGGATTTATGGTTGTCCATGACTACTGTTGTGGTAGCCGCAAACGGATCAGCCACCGCACCGAGCCATCGGATGAATCCGTAGCTCGTTCCAGCCTGTGCGGTTAGTGTCACCAGTGTACCTGGCTCATAGTTGTCATGCTGCGGTTCTACCACCACACTACCGACTCCCTGCATCGTAGCCAACAGCCTGAACGGTGGCGGCGAAGACCGCAAATATGGATAACTCATTCCTTCCGAGATACCCCACACGTTGACGAAATCCCAGTCTGCGAAGGTTGCCTGCTG
This sequence comes from uncultured Victivallis sp., assembly GCA_964540865.1. Taxonomy (GTDB): domain Bacteria; phylum Verrucomicrobiota; class Lentisphaeria; order Victivallales; family GWF2-50-93; genus GWF2-50-93. Next base: position 31,811 of record CAZION010000039.1, on the reverse strand, counting down.
CTTCATCTGTGCCGTAGTCTTGCCTGTGCCGCCGCCTGAGGTTATTCGTCCGCTCTCCTCAGTGTTCCAATACGATCCAGTCACTGTACCGGAGTTGCCTCCTATCAGCCCACCGACTTGAAGCCTTCCTGTAACAGTGCCAGTCGCATAGCAATGGCGCACCGTGCTGGAATAGTTGTATCCGACTAATCCGCCGATGTATGAACTGCTACCTGTCACTGCACCTGTTGCATAGCAATCTGTCACCGTGCTGGAATGGTTGTATCCGACGAGTCCACCGACATAGCAAGCACTGGAACCACTTCCCGTCACTTCACTAGTCGTATAGCAAGCACTCAGCGTTCCGTATTTGTTGTACCCGACGAGTCCGCCGACGTAATATCCTCCTGTCACTCGGCCACCAACCAATCCTAGATTGCGAACTAACGCATTAATATCCATGAACCCAAACAACCCGGAGTAATCTGTTCCCGGACGATTTATGGTCAGAGACTGGATCACATGTTCGTTGCCGTCAAAAAGACCCGTAAATGGTGTAGTAGATGTTCCGATCGGCAGAAAACCCGCGCCACTGTTCCAAGTTGCAGTAGAAGTGGCATCAATATCGTTCATAAGAACATAGGTTGCTCCGAGTGTCCAACCGTCAACGCCTGAACCGATCTTTTGCAGATCCGTCAGTGTACTAATCTCGAAGCCCCACCTGGCATATAGTATATGGTCATTAGCGGTCGTAACTATGGTGTCTTCAGTCACCTCAGTGCCGTTGCCGTTGTTACTTGTCCACCAGCCTGTGAAGATGTAGCCGGAGCGGATGGGCGGCGGCGGCAGAATCCCATAGGCAGCATTAAAGGTAACGGTCTGACTTCCGGGAATGAGCGATCCGCCCAAGGAGTCATAGGCAATCGTGTAGCTGTTGACAGATGCCGTGAAGTCCTTGCCCGTGGCATCGGGGCTAATCGTGATGTTTGCGATGGTTGCCGGCATGAAACTGTAGCCCATCTTTGACGGTGTAATCGTGTAGGTGTTGGGGATCAAGGAGATCGTGTAATTGCCACTGGCGTCGGTAGTGGCGGTGGCGCCAGAAGGTGTGACTGTGATGGTAGCTCCAGCCAGACCAGTTCCGCCTGTGGTGGTGATAGTGCCGGAGATTGAGTTTGGAAGTGCTCCGTTAGGATCAAAAGCTCCGATTGCCCTTGAGCCGGACAATGGTCTTGGGTATCCCCTCTGATCAGTATTAGTACAAGCGTTCCAGTTGTCTGTGCCTGTGGGGATGGCTATGGCCGAACTATTCGCCCAGACGGCACATGTTTTTGTCGGACCTCCGTTGTCTGCGAGAGAGCCGAGAATTGGATCTCCGGTTAAGATATTCGTTCCGCCTGTATATCCGCCTTGGACAACGCAGTATGAAACAGTGGGAGAGGATGCATCATCATATATTTGAGTTGCCGGATTATTGCCCCAGAATACGCAGTTTTTTATCACAGGAGCCAAACCCGAATTAACAACGCCGCCGCCGTTTTCACTTGCTGAATTGCCGCTGAAAGTGCAGTTGATCAATGTCGGAGATGATATTGCATTAAATATTCCTCCGCCTCTCCTTGCAGAATTTCCACTGAATGTGCAGTTGGTCAGGGATGTGGATGACGCTGTAACATGAATTCCACCGCCATTGTATGCAGAAGAGTTTCCGGAGAATGTGCAGTTAATCAATGATGTTGATGAATTCAAATCATAAATTCCGCCTCCATTCCCGCTGACTGAATTGTTGCTGAACGTGCAATTGGTCAAGGTCGGAGATCCCGTATTGACATTGAGAATTCCAGCGCCGTCGGTTCCAGAATTTCCGGAGAATGTGCAGCTTGTCAGGATTGGAGATGAGGCTGAGTTATATATTCCCCCTCCGCCGAGATCAGCATAGTTGCCGCTGAATGTGCAATTCGATACGGAAGGAGAAGAACTTAAATTATACATGCCGCCGCCAAAGCCATAATTTGCCGAACCACCGTCGTCGGCATTTCCATCCCTGATTGTGACCCCATCGAGAATTGCGGTGGCATCCAGATTTGTTCCAGTAGGGTGGTAGAAAACGTGATAGCAGTTGTCTGTGTTGACGTCAATGGTTCCGATGTCACCGGAGAGGATGCATTGGTTCACGGATATGTTTCGCTGACTCAATAATGTTTCTGTTCCGACGAATCCACCATAAATAGACACGCTGTTTTTAAGGGAGAAGTGCTTTTTGCGTTCCCCTGAGCCGCCATTTGGCCAGGATGTCGGTTTGTAAGTTCCTGCTGCAACCCATATTTGTTTGCCAGAGACAGCCGCGTCTATTGCGGGCTGAAGATCGGTGAACGCATTCGTCCAGGAAGTTCCATTGCCCAATCCTGCCGCTCCAGATTTGACATAAACGAGATTGACGGGTTCAGATGCCTGATATTCGCAGGCTCCGATGTCGCAAGTGCCATTGTAATTCCGTACGTAACCTGTTCCACGCTGGTCTTTTGAGGGAAATGCAGGAGGTGTAGGTTCGGAGGGATAGGCGTTACATCCATGATCAATTGCCGTGCTTCCACTGGTAAGCGCCATTGTCTGGGTTGGGCCGCCGTTGTTCGTCAAAGTACCTAGAAGAGGATTGATTGGAGCTGCATATGTTCCGACATAGCTGTTGCTGGCATTGGGAGCACCCGCCAGCAATGTTGTGCCCTCTCTGACACCAACGAGGTTGTTGGCGAGATCTATGATAGCTCCACCCGCTAGACATATATCAGGCCCCGATGTTGGAGAGGCTATGTTTTCTATAAAGTTACCGGCGACAATCGTATTGCATAGGAAAAGATACCCATTGCTAGAACCTTTAAAAATCCCGCCGCCACGTCTTCCAGCCGCGCCCACCTTGCATGAATTTCCCGAAATAGTGCTGTTGTAAATTGCCAGTGAAGGTTCGGGTGTGGCTGAGTTGAAAAATATCCCGCCACCCAGAGAAAGAGCGGATGCGTCCGTGTTGGATGCCTCATTGTTTGCAATCGTGCAGTTGACGATTTCGGAATGAGTGGTGGCCCAGCAATTTATATATATCCCGCCGCCGTATCCATCGGACTTGTTTCCTGAAACAGTTGAATCCTTCATCTTAAGCGTGGCGTCTTGGACGTAGATACCACCTCCGGTAGATGGAGCGGGATTTACAAAACATGAATCATTGTCAACTATTGCGCAACGTTCGACAGTTAATACCGATCCAGTTCCAGCACAATAGATGCCGCCTCCGTACGGGGCGCTGGTCACATTTCCATGACGTACGGTAAGATCCCTCACTGTAAGGGATGTCGCCGGCACTGCCGATCTGATGACGCCTGGACCAGTTGCCACACCTCTTGCAGCATTCGCCTGAAGGATGGTCTGATCCGCAGCTTTCCCTGCTATGATGATGGACTTGGTGACATTTATTTGCTCTGTATGCACCGCGTCCATAATATTGATGGTGTCGCCCGCGTTGGAATTGGTGATGGCGTAAGTTATTGTCTGCCACGGATTACCCTGTGTACCATTGCCTGTGGTGTTGCTTCCAGTGGACTGCGAGACATGGCGGTTTGTTGCGAAGTTCGCAGTGATTGTCAAATTGGCGGTGACATTCGTCATCGTAACAGGATTGGTGGAGCCGATATAACTGCCAGTCCATCCGGCGAAATAATAGTCTGCATTCGGAACAGCCGTTACCTCTGAACAGTTGGAGCCATGGTTGACACTCTGCACTTTTGTTCCGGTGATCGTGCCGTTGGAACCTTCGACGAACGTGACGGAGTATGTATTGATTGCGAAATTCGCACGGATTGTCGTATCTGCGGAGGCAGTGGAAGTAGTACTTGTGGAATTAGCATCCCCAAAGATTGCCGCACCAGAGACAACAGTCCAGTTCACAAAGTGATAGCCGGTTGAAGGAGTGGCGCTGATAGAGACCGCTGCACCTTTTGTCACGACAGATGCGCCTGAAGGCGAGGTCGAGCCGTTGCCGTCATTGTTCGCAGTCAACGTGTAGTCGTTGTCCACCTCGGTTACGGTGACATCTTTGTCGGTCATGCCTGCGGACGAGCAGCGGATCAACGCCGAGCCGTTCGCGGTGTCGCCATCTTCGGCGGATGCAAGCGTGACAGGCTGGTATGTATCCCAGTTAGCGGTAGTGAAAGTGAGCGATGAACCGGATGAGACGCTGATGTCGCTGTCGCCAGAGAATCTTGCAACCGCAACTGTTTTACTGGCGGTCGGCTGGGCGGACAGCTTCAGTTGGAATATATTGGTAGCTCCCTCCGATATATTAATTGTGTCGCTGTCCGTAAGGAGAGCGACAGAATTAATCGCGAAGTTCGCAGTGATCGTCTTGTTTGCAGTGACATTTGTGATTGTAAGTGGATTGTCAGTGCCGGAATAATCACCTGTCCAGTTCACGAAATGGTAGCCTGTGTTGGGGACGGCGGTGACTGCCGCGCAGTCAGAACCGGGATTAACCGTCTGGACTTTCGTCCCAGTAATAGTGCCATTCGAGCCCTCTGCAAAGGTTACGGTGCACTGGGGAGTGGCGTAAGTACGGTTAAGGATGTTAGAGGCCATGTTTCCTCTGCTTTCTCCATCCTGACAGGTATAAGCTGCGACAGATACGGTGACTTCGCCAATGGTGATGGGAGTGATATCAGCAGTGTAATTGGCACCGCTGCCTGCAAAGTTTGAGGCGTTGCCATTGATAATGGTCAGGTCGCTAGCATCAAACCCGGTGACCGGTTTACTGAAATTGATGCTGATCGGGATCGGGCTGACTACAGTTGGATTGGACGCGGTGGTAGCGACCGTGGTAAACGGCCAAGGCATATACAGCCAGGCCGCATATGATGATATCTTGCCTCCTGCAGTGGTGAAAGAGCCGCCTGCATACAACATATCAGTGTTCAACGCCGTTAGCGCGGTTACTATACTGTTCATGCCTGAACCGAGGGCAGACCAATTGCTCCCGTCCCACTTTGCTATATATTTTGCACTGGTACCGCCGGCCGCAGTAAATTCACCGCCTGCATATAGGTTAGTGCCAGATACAGCAATCGAAAAAACATGCCCATTGCTGTTCATGCCTGAACCGAGAGCAGACCAATTGCTGCCGTCCCACTTTGCAATATAGTTGGCGCTGACTCCGCCTGCTGTGGTGAAGTATCCGCCAGCGTAAAGATCGGTGCCGGATACCGCCAGTGTAATTGTCTGTGCGTTCATGCCTGAACCGAGAGCAGACCAACTGCTGCCGTCCCACTTTGCAATATAGTTGGCGCTGACTCCGCCTGCAGTGGTGAAGTATCCGCCTGCGTAAAGATCAGTGCCGGATACCGCCATGGTTAACACATTTGTGCTCATTCCGGAGCCGAGCGCTGACCACGTGCTGCCATCCCACTTCGCGATATAGTTTGCGCTGACCCCGCCTGCAGTGGTGAAGTATCCGCCAGCGTAAAGATCAGTGCCTGATACCACCATGGTTAACACAGCGTTATTCATGCCGGAGCCGAGCGCAGCCCAACTGCTGCCATTCCACTTGGCGATACGGTTGGCACTGACACCTCCAGCCGAGGTAAAGTATCCGCTGGCATACAGATCCGTACCAGATACCGCTAGTGCCCTCACATACGGGTAAGTGCCGCCTATACCTGAACCGAGCGCTGACCAAGAACTGCCGTCCCACTTTGCTATAGAACTGACAGCAACTCCTCCGATTGAGGTAAAATCACCGCCGATATATAAATCAGTTCCAGATAATGCCAGAGCCGATACGTTATTGTCAATTCCAACCCCTGTACCTGAACTAAGAGCAGACCAAGTGCTGCCGTTCCACTTGGCGACCCGCGTAGCGTTGACGCTGCCGCTGGTGGTGAAATTACCTCCAACATAAAGGTCGGTGCCGGAAACTGCCAGCGCGTATACATAAGGATCATTTCTGCCCATGCCGGAACCGACTGCGAACCAGCTGCTGCCGTTCCATTTAGCGATATATTTTGCCCCGCCGCCGCCGGCCGTGGTAAATCCACCTCCGGCATATAGATCCGTGCCCGACACCGCAATAGCGTCTACCGTGTCGCCTATGCCTGCCCCGAGGGCGCTCCAAGTGCTGCCATCCCACTTGGCGATACGATTGGCACTTATGCCGCCGGCCGTGGTGAATGCACCACCGGCGTAGAGATCTGTGCCCGACACCGCCAAAGCTTTAACCGTGCTGCTCATGCCTGATCCGAGGGCGGCCCAAGTGCTGCCATCCCATTTGGCGATGTTGTTGACAGTGATGCCGCCGGCAGTCACGAATCCACCTCCAGCATACATATCCGTACCCACAACTGCCAATGAACTCACGGAAGGATAGGTTCCTCCAATGCCGGAGCCTAGTGCGGACCAGCTGCTGCCGTTCCACTTGGCAATGTAGTTCGCGCTGACTCCGCCTGCCGTGGTAAAAGTGCCACCAGCATATAAGTCCATGCCCAGCACCGTCAATGAACGTACCGACGAGGAGACCCCACCCATGCCTGACCCTAGCGCGGACCAGCTGCTGCCGTCCCACTTGGCGATGTTGTTGGCGCTGATACCGCCCGCAGTGGTGAATACCCCACCTGCATATATATCGGTACCTGATACTGCCAGAGCATACACTCCATAATTCATTCCAGAGCCGAGAGCCGACCAACTGCTACCGTCCCATTTTGCGATGCGATTGGCCATAATATCGCCGACAACCGTGAAATTCCCGCCAATCACCAAGTCGCCCGTACCAGTGATTGCCATGGAGAGAACCTCTTTGTCCGCCCCTGGTAAAGTGCCGAAGCTACACCAGTTTGCATCGCTGATGGTCGGGTCGATGCGTATGGGGTAAACTGCACCGGAGTCATTGACAGTGATAACAAATTGATCTGGCGAATTTATCTTGAATCCGGAGCGAAGCTCTTTGCCTGTGGAATCCGTGACCAGAAGTTTTGAGTAAGCAAATTCCCTGCCGGTTTCGGAGAGATTGATTTTAAGTCCGGAATCTGAAAGTTCAGCAGTCGCCCCGCCGAGCCCGACAAGAAGGGCAAGATCACCACTGCCTTCCGGCCTTTTTGGAATTATGAAATCCTGACGGATTCCATCGCCGGAAACCGTGAATTCTTCAACAAGCCCCAGGCGAATTATCTGAACGCAATCTTTTGATACCTGTAAATTTCCCTCCGATGAAATCTGTGAAAGGCTGAGGTCAGTTCGGCCGAGTCCGGCGACTGCCATGCTGAATTTTCCGCCGCCTTCAGTTCTGGATGTGGATTTGATTGAAATACCTGACGGTTTTACCGATGCTTCAATTGCCTGAAGCTTGCAGATAATTTCTGCACCGTTTTCAACTGCTTTGATTCCAATAGAATTAGAATCAGCCTTCTCGGCGGCTTTTTGTCCGAGTTCTGAAAACAAGAAAGATTTTCCAGCATTCTCGGCTTCTTCCGAGAAACTTGTAGATACGATGAAAGCAAAGGCAATAAATGTACACAGATACGACATCTTCCACAATTTGTAGATATTCATTTTTTATCCCCATATATGAACTGATATGATAGAATTACTTGAATGGAAAGAAAATTTGCGAAATAATCGCAGAAGTTATGGAAGCAAGACATTTTGAAAATCCCCATATTGAGAAGATGCAATAACCCGTCAAATCCAGCCTAAAGCATCCCCTGTGGGACATATCATTTCAGGCAACTGTCGTAGTCTAACGGATTAATTCCCTAATGTCAAGGGATTTATGGGAAATAAAACAGAAACAAGGATGTGATTTACCTGCAGCAGATTTGCATGTTTTTACTGACGTGGAAATTGGCCTCCATCATCTAGTTGCGGGAGTTCCCTCTTGACTTGAAATAGGCTCAGTTATGCCATCTGCCTTCAATTTGCTAATGAACCGGTTGTAGGTCTGTATATCGCTATAGAGTTTCTCCATTTGGGCATTCAGGGCGACATAGGCTTTTTTCTTCTTGTCCATGTCGGAAGCATTTGCCTGGGAGTTAACAGCATTATCATAGTTGCTTTTCGCTTGGGCGTACTGCGCCCTGACAGCCTCAAGCGATGCTTTTGCCTCCTCTATTTTCTTCTGGTATCCCTTAATCTTTAACATCGATTCGTCCTTCAATTGAGGCTGTGGTGTGACTTCCGGTTTCCTTTGCTCGATTTCCTTGACAGGTTCAGGGGCTTCCGGCGCCTCCTTGGAAACAGCTGCTTTGACTGCTGGGAGCTCATCTTTCAGCGGGATCTTCTGGACAGGAGCCGCGGGGGCTGGAATTTTTTTAACTTCCGAGTCTGGTGGGGAAACTTTGGGTTGCTCTGTAGGTTGCGACGAGGTCTTTGGAAAATCTTCTGCCGGTCCTTGATATGACCAGTAACTTACCTTCTCCCCAGTAAGAAGAACGGTAATGATTCGTTCATCTTTCCCCTTCCAGGTTTCAAAGCGGCCATCAGGCTTTGGATCGAAGTGGATGATTCCGGTTCTGATCAGCTTATAAGGCCTATTGTTAACTGTCATATCCTCTATATACTCATGAAATTCGTATTCACCGTAGGAGCTGACATTTTGTATGCCCCCGGCTCCTCTGGTTGTGCTATTCCGTATTTTTGTGCGCTTGGCTGGTACAAATGTTTTGTCGGATTTCCATGTTCCTTCCTTCGAGACATATTCATCTTTGGTATTTGCAGCCAAAAGACCATCCTGGTCAAAATGCGATATTCCACCTTTTGAGGCAGACGTTCCCTTAATAGTTCCAGCCGGAGCACGCTGTCTCAACATATCCTGTATGCCTCCTCTTGAGTCTTTTGCGAATTCATTCAGAATCTCCTCCCCCTTGTCTTGATCCGTCTCAATGCCTCTGAAAAGGGCGCGGATTAGTCCAGTAGCGAGTTTTGATTCGACTTGTGAAAGACTCATTCCCTGCTGAATTTCTTTATATGACGAAAGGGTGACTTTAGTAGGAGCAAACAATGATACGTACGCGAAGTATCCGGCCGCAGCGAACAAGATGATCCAAATCAGTTTCTTCATAGGTTCTCCATAGTTTATTTCACGAACCCTGCCGCCACGACATTGATTCGCCTGCCTGAGGTCAGCGTAATAACAATCTGTTTCGCCGTTACCTGTGAATACTTGACATCTGTGACACCTGTGTCCGCTTTATTCCAACCTGCGAGAATCGCAAGAATCTCAAGCTGTTCGCAGGCCAGAAGCGATATGCTCTTGGGCGTTAACCCTTCATCTGGAACACTGAGGGTCGCCGCTGCGACTATTCCGATACTGCCGGCTTCAATGGCTGCCTTCTGCGTCCCGTCTATGACTCCGAGCGTGTTGAGCGCGGTAAGTACGGTATCTCTCCTAGATGTTTCTACATGCACCACAAACGGAACCGCCGAGAACGCCGGTGTTGTGGTCGTATCATTTCCGACTCCAGAGCCTTCGACCCCGTAGAGGATCAAATATAGTCCAGCGTCGAGTTTGGATGCGAGCTGCGTATCATCCCCGGCCTTGACAAGCGTGCTGTTGATCCACATAGTCTCAGAGTCACTGTCAATAGGATTATGATTCCAGCCGTTTCTGGTATTGAGGAAATCCTGTAAACTGACGACATCTGCATGTAGCGGTATTGATACCGGCTTAGCCTGAAGATATGCGGAGACGTCGAAGAAGTTGTTCGGGGCTTCAACAAGACAGCCCTTGCGAGTCGCAACCGTGTGGCTCGCAGTCCCCTTTGCCAAATCAGGCATATCGGTGAAGAAAAAGTCGAAGGTGTGCTCCCCCTCGGTGCTGATCGTGGTTGCACAATTGAAAATACCGCTCTTGTCGGTTTTCGCAAGACTGCTTGTGAGACCAGTGATGGGATCCCTGACCTGTAGGACAATGTTCGGAATCCCAACGCTGTTATCGTCGAGCACCTTGCCTTTGAATGCCGCCGTGAACGGAACCGCGAGATCGTTCACTGGAACCTGTGTAAGGACAATATCCGCCACTACGTAGCAGTTTACAGTCAACCTGACATTGGTGTAGGCAGTCGTACCATAAAGCATGAAGTACCATGTGCCTGCAGCGGGATTGCTTACCGTCAGGATCTCGTTGTCCTTGTTTTCGACCCCCTTGGCGTTGTACGAGGAAGGCGTAGGATAGTTAGCGAACTTCGCAAACAAGTCGCAGTCGTTGGTTTTTCCGACAGGCGCAGGCGTACCGGCAAGCGTAGCGATGAGCCTTGCAGTTCCGGCAGGGACATCAATTGAGTAGTATATGCTACTGCCTTTGTCCTTGTCGACAATGTATGCGGATGTCGCGCCGTTCGCGATTGCGGTCGCCACAGGGTTTGATGCTCCCGCGGCCTTGCCGAGCGCACCTGTAAGACTTAATGCGCTGTCATAACTGCCTGGAGCGTATTTCGCATTTACCTTGTAATAGAACGGTGTGTCAGTTGTAATTGGAATACACTCATGTTCCAATGCTTCAACCGTATCGCCGACCTTTGTCTTGTTCAGAGTGTACTTGCCGTCAGTGTAGCTGTATACGTCATAGGCGGTGGCGCCGGGAACTGCAGCCCAGGTCACGACAATCCTGTTCGAATACGTGCCGTTGCTGGCTATGACAGTCGCAGGTCCCTTGTTTGATAGGTATCCATCATTGGGCTTGCTGAGCGCTGTTGTGGCGTTCGCGTTCTTCGCCGCTATCCAGTAATAGTATTTCTTGACCACGCCTTCGACCTTGGGGAGCAGGTCATCGCCAAAGTCATCTAGGAATAGGGCGCCGGTCTCTCCTATCGGATCGACAAGGTCAGGATTGGGGGCAGGGGCTGTAGCCTCGGTGCGGAAAACCAAATATGATGAAGCGCCGGCGACCTTTGCCCATGACACGCGGATCTTGTCGAAGTATGTGCCGTCCGATGCTGTGACAGTTCCGGGAACTGCGGGCGTTTTCGCCACATATCCCGAATCTCCGGTGCTGAATTTGACTGATGCTCCCATCGAGTTCTTCGCCTTGGCGAAGTAAAAATAGGTTGTCCCGTACTCTGCCGTGTTGTCCTCGAATATGCAGTCCATACTCTCACCGAGTTTTCTGAAGTTATCTCCCGATGTGGCGTTCCCCGTATTCCTGTAAACTTCGTAACTGCTCGCAGTGGCCACGGCTTTCCAGGTGACGACGACTCTGTCCTCGTATATGCCGTCGGTTGCCGAGACTACGGGGGCTGCAGGCGCGGCCGTAAAATTTGAATATTTTGCAATCAGCCGCAGCCCCGAATATTCCGTCTGTCCATAGAGGTGAATAAACCAGTCTCCGCTAGCCAGAGGATTCCCGGTTATCCGCACAATCTCATTGCTGGCGCCGCTAACAGATCGCCTGACAGTTGTTAGGTTTGGCTGCATCACGTCGAAATCACAGTCTCCGACAGAACCATTGATTTTCACCTCAAGAAGCGTCTGGCCTGTAGGAACATTTATCTTGAATGCCTGTATTGAACCGGTAGTGCCAGTAATCGGCGTTATTTCCTTCCCGTTAACCAGGTCTGTGACTTTCCCGTCGTTCGTTGAACCATGTCCCGAGTTGCTGAATCCACCTTCTTCAGTATTGTTGTTCAGAGCATCTTTTTTGACGCCCCGGCTCCAGTAGTAATAATCATAATTACCGGTTCCGGGGGAAAACGCATTCTCATAGTGCAATGTATCGCTGGATTTGACTTCTGCGATCTTGGCGGCCATCCCAATGTCGTCAATATCCGCCCTGTAGATTTCATAGGCGTCAGGGGAACCGGTTGCGGCTGTCCAGTCAAGCCTGACCTTGTCAGACAAAGGAGTAACCGTGAGCACAGGTTTTCCAAGGGCGGCATCTTCAAAAGTCACATTCAACTCAACATCCCTGAAATCCTCATATCCGTAGAGGTTGACATACCACGTCCCGGAAGATGGATTATAAATCCTGATGTCTTCTTCATTCCCGCTGTTGGTGGATTTCATATAATAGTCGTTGACTGTGGGGTAGTCGTTGAATTTCACATACAGGTCGCAGTCTCCCGATCCGCCGGAAGTTGTAGCATGAAGCAGCGTCTTGCCTGGCGGCGCTGTGATTTTAAAGTTTTGCATTGTTCGTTTATCTCCGGCAACAATAACAGGGGCATTGTCCGTCAGCGTAGACATGGAGCCGGAAATGAATTTGGCCGTTACAGTGGAATTGCCCATAAGGGTTACGCTTGTGTCCGCAGCGCTAGGATCAGTTATTGTTCCATTGCCGGTTAAAGACCAGTTTATAAAAGAGTATCCGGGGCCAGGCGATGCGGATATCCCTGTAACAGCTGCCGTATTTACAGTGTGCGTTCCAATGCCTGGAGAAGTACTTCCGTTTCCCAGGACAACCATGTTCAAGGCTGCAATATCATGTGCGAAGCTGGCTGTTACTGCGATGTCCGCAGTGACGTTCGTATCGGTTCTCGGATTCATGATCGAACCATCACTCCAATTTACGAAGTGATATCCTGCGCCGTGAACAGCCGTGACTTCAATGCCGTTCGCGCCGTGGTCGACAAGCTGCGAAGCCGTTCCAGTGATTGCTCCATTCGCTCCAGCCGCGTATTCAAGTGTATATGTATTTATCGCGAAATCCGCGCGGATCGTAGAGGGGGCTGAAATTCTTGCGCTGGTATTTGCGGAACTAGCATCCGCGAATGTCGCAGAACCCGCCGGCACTGTCCAAGCGACGAAATGATATCCCGTTGTGGCGGTGGCGCTTATCGGCGCAGCGGCATCCTTTGTTACGATGATCGCACCTGTTGGGATAGTAGTGCCATATCCATTGTCCCTGACTGTGAGCGTAGTATCGTTGTCGGCCTCGGTAGCAATGAGGGTCTTATCGGCCATCCCGAAGGAGCTGCAGCGTATGCCTGCAGTGCTGTTTGCCAGATCAACATCCTCGGCGGCGGCAAGCGTGACCGTCTGGTATGTATCCCAGTTTGAAGGGGTGAACGCAAGGCTTGAGCCGGATGAAACTGTTATGTCGCCGTCTCCGGAAACCCTCGACACCGTAACTGTCTTACCGCCTGTAGGCTGGGCTGAAAGTTTGACATTGAAGGTTCCGGTAGAACCTTCGTTGACGCTGACCGAAGCGACCTCCGTAGTGATTTGAACATTGTTTATCGTGAAATTCGCAGTTACTGTCCTGTTGGAATCCATCAGCAGTGTCGCAGGATTGCCCGAGCCGGTCAGACTTCCAGTCCATCCAGTGAACGAATATCCATCGTTCGGGACTGGCTTAAGCTGAACTGTCGTGCCGTTATCGTAGTAGGTGGTTTCGGGATTTCTTGTGACTGAACCGTTTGTGGCATTGATCGTGAGCATATAGTCGTCGTCAGCTTCATTGGCGGTGACATCCTTGTCAGTCATGCCTGGGGATATACACCTGATCACCGCAGAACCGTTTACATTATCTTCGTCCTCCGCCGCCGCAAGCGTGACCGTTTGGTAGGTATTCCAGTTCGTTGTGGTGAAAGTAAGGCTTGAGCCGGCTGAAACTGTTATGCCACTGTCTCCGGAAACCTTTGACACCGTAACTGTTTTGTCGCTGGCCGGCTGGGCTGAAAGTTTAACGCTGAAAGCCGCTGTCGAACCTTCGTTGACAGTGACCGATGTGACATTGGTGGCGATTTGAACATTGTTTGCCGTGAAGTTCGCGGTTACGGTCTTGTTTGTGTTCATTATGAGGGCCGCAGGATCGGCTGAGCCAGTCAGACTTCCAGTCCATCCAGTGAACGAGTATCCATCGTTTGGAACCGGCTTGAGCTGGACGGTAGAGCCGCTGTCGTAGTAGGAAGTGTTCGGATTTCTTGTGACTGCGCCGTTTGCAGTATTGACCGTAAGGGTGAAATCGTCATCGACTTCATTAACGGTGACATTCCTGTCTCTCATGCCTGGAGATGAACATCTGATAACCGCAGAGCCGTTTATATTATCGTTGTTGTCCTCCGCGGCAGCAATCATGACTGTCTGATAGGTTCCCCAATTTAAGGTCGTAAAATTCAGCGAAGTTCCGGAAGATGCCGTTATGTCAGTGTCTCCGGAAACCCTCGATACCGTAACTGTTTTTGTCGTCAAAGGCTGCATGGAGAGTTTTACTTTTAAAACATTCATCGAACCTTCGTTGACGCTGAGCGAAACGACATCCGTGACTATCTGGACAACTTTCACCGAGAAGTTCGCGTTTATTGTCATATCCGCTGTCACATTGGAGAGGGTGAGAGGATTTTCAGTTCCTGAATAATCGCCCGTCCAGTCGGAGAAGTCGTAGCCGCTGTTGGGTACTGCAGTTATCCCAATGGAGGCCCCCCCGTCTTCCACGAACTGCGTCAGTTGTCCTGAAATGCTGCCATTGACCCCTGAAATGAACTGGACCCGGTGCCCTCTTTCGAGTTCATAGATCTTCAGCACCTCAAAGTCGCTCAAAGGACGATCATATACCCTCAGATCATCAAGGGACCCCTTGAACTTGCCTAAGGAAGTACTTGAAGGACCTTTATTTGACGCCCATACATTCTTTGTTGATGCAAGTCCAGTTACTACGGCAGTCCCGTTAAGATATATGGTGGGTCTCTTATTTTGATAAACGACGAAGATGTAATTCCAGTCTGTTCCGATGGAGCTCTGGTAGACGGCAAGTGGAGGCATATAGGATACTGCGCGTTCAAAAACCTGTATGCCGTTTGTTCCTACTGAGAGTCCGGCGCCGGAATCGGCATTGCCCAGATTAAGCGGCTCAAAGGCATAGTTTTGACCTGAAACTCCCTGGGTTCCTGAATTAGATTGGGCGAACAGTGTTATCGTTTTGTCAGTTTTCACCCAGCCTCCGAAGCTGAAATTGTCGAATGGGCGGCCGTTGGAACCGAAAGAGAAATCATCATCGACGCCATCGAAGCTATATGATTTTTCCGGTTTCAGGAATCTGTCCGGGGCCATGGTCGCGCCCGTCACTGTCCCATTATTTCCTTTTCCGCTTTCGTCAACGGCATTTCCATTGAATGGGAAGTATGCTATCAATCCCTCAAAACTTCCGCAGACATTGAAGGTGTAGGGATTTCTGGCAGAATCGTTGCTGGGTATTGAGATTGTAGCTATCCTCAAACCTGCGCCTCCGGGCGTAAACGTAATCGTAAAGGTTGTACTGGAAAGTGTGGAGATGGGTGAACCCGGTAATGCCGACACGGAGAAATCAGTCGCATTCGGCCCGCCTATCGAGACAATTGGAGTTCCAGTCAAATTCAAATCGGAGGAGCCGAGATTCTCGATAATGAATTCCTTTACGATGGTTCCGGTGCTTCCGTCCGGAAGTACCCCCATATTGGTGAAGTCGGCAACGCTTGGAGTCACATCTCCGTTCACAATAGTGACACCATTCCCCTTGACATTCATTTCAGGAAGCAGAGCCCCCGTCCCCTGAATTGCGAAATTATACGGATTCTCGTCGATGTCATTGTTCGGGATACTCAGCGTCGCCGTCCTCAGTCCGGATACGGAGGGATCGAATTGGACTGTGAAAGTCGCACTGGCATTTGCGGCGATCTGGATTGGAGGGGGAGCGATCACAGTAAAGTCTGCAGCATTTGCCCCGAGTATCGTGATAAGCGGATTCCCATTCAGATTCAATGGGGCGTCTCCGAGATTGTATATTCTGAAAGTTTTCAGCACCGTACCGGTATTTATTTCCGCACTGCCGAAGTCTGTTCCGTCAGTAGCGGAAGGAGAAATGTCGCCATCGGAAATCTCATAGCTTCCGAATTGGTCCGTAACCTTTATTTCCGGCGTGTTTGTCCCTCTTCCCTGTATGCTGAAGTTGTAGGGGTTCTCATTGCCGTCATTGTTCGCTATGCTCAACGTTGCCGAGCGAATTCCATAACCCATGGGTGCGAAGGTCACTTGAAACGTAGTATTAGCTCCTGGAATGACAGTCGTCGCGGGAAGAGCGGATAATGTGAACTCCGATGCATTAACTCCCAAAAACTCTACAATGGGCGTTCCGGTCAGATTCAAGTCGGCCGAGCCGAGGTTCTCGACTGTGAACGTCTTAACAACCGTTCCTGAGTTTGCGGAGAGGCTTCCGAAATCCGTATTGTCGGACACAATTGGAGTATTGTCACCATCAGCAATAGTGACACCATTCCCCTTGACATTTATTTCAGGGAGCGTAATACCTGTTCCCTGAATTACAAAATCATAGGGATTCTCGTTAATGTCGTTGTTCATGATGCTCACAGTTGCCGTCCTCAGTCCGGATACGGAGGGATCGAATTTGACTGTGAAAGTCGCACTGGAGTTTGCAGCTATCTGGCTTGGAGGAGGTGTGGCCACCGTGAAGTCTGCGGAGTTTTCCCCGAATATCCCGATAATCGGACTGCCGGACAGGAGCAGGGGTGAGTCCCCGAGATTCCATATTTTAAACGTTTTCAGCACTGTAACGAAATTTATCTCCGCACTGCCGAAGTCTGTTCCGTCAGTAGCGGAAGGAGAAATGTCGCCATCGGAAATCTCATATCTTCCGGATTGATCCGTAACCTTTATTTCCGGCGTGTTTATCCCTCTTCCCTGAATGCTGAAATTATAGGGATTCTCATTGCTGTCATTGTTCGCTATGCTCAACGCTGCCGAGCGAATTCCGTAACCCATGGGGGAGAAGGTCACTTGAAACGTAGTATTGGCTCCTGAAATGACAGTCGTCGCGGGAAGAGCGGATACTGTGAACTCCGATGCATTAACTCCCGAAAACTCTATAATGGGGGTTCCTGTCAGATTCAAGTCGGCCGAGCCGAGATTTTCGATTGTGAACGTCTTAACAACCGTTCCTGAGTTTGCGGCGAGGCTTCCGAAATCCGTATTGTCGGACACATTTGGAGTATTGTCACCATTAGCAATAGTGACACCATTCCCCTTGACATTTATTTCAGGGAGCGTAATACCTGTTCCCTGAATTACAAAATCATAGGGATTCTCGTTAATGTCGTTGTTTTGGATGCTCAGCGTCGCCGTCCTCAGTCCGGATACGGAGGGATCGAATTGGATTGTGAAGGTCGCACTGGCGTTTGTGGCTATCTGGCTTGGAGGAGGAGTGACCACTGTGAAGTCTGCAGCATTTGCCCCGAGTATCTCGATAAGCGGATTCCCGTTCAGATTCAGTGGGGCGTCTCCGAGATTGTATATTTTGAAAGTTTTCAGCACTGTACCGGTATTTATCTCCGCACTGCCGAAGTCTGTTCCGTCAGTAGCAGAAGGAGAAATGTCGCCATCGGCAATCTCATGGTTTCCGGATTGATCCGTAACCTTTATTTCCGGCGTGTTTGTCCCTCTTCCCTGTATGCTGAAGTTGTATGGATTCTCATTGCTGTCATTGTTCGCTATGCTCAACATTGCCGAACTGATTCCGTAGCCCATAGGCGCGAAGGTCACCTGGAATGTGGTACTTGATCCGGACACTAGAGGCGTTGCTGGAAGGGCAGAGACCGTAAACTCCGACGCATTAAGTCCTGAAACCGCGACAATGGGACTTCCAGTAAGATTCAAGCTGCCCGAGCCGAGATTCTCAATGGTGAATGTCTTTACAATTGTCCCGGAATTAGCGGCAGCGCTTCCGAAATCGGTGCCGTCCAGCACGTCCGGGGTGCTGTCATTGTCCGCAATAATGACACCGTTACCCTTGACGTTCATTTCAGGGCGGAAGTCAACGCTGAACGTGAAAGTGCCGCTAAACGATGATGTCGCTGACCAGGAAACGGTGAAATCAACAGTTTGATTGCCTGCAAGCTGGGGCAGGGACGTGAATTCGAAATATTGGTCTCCGGAAGCGGTGGATTTAGAAACGCTGATGTTTGCGTTTGATGTTGCCAGAATTCCAGATAATGAAGTCTCATCTCCACTGAAAAAACCATCTATATTTTTAATGTCTGCATTATTCTCCTGAAGCTCAGAGTTTTTAACAATCCCGAATTCCAGCAGTTTCAGGGCCTTCATAAGCTGGGAAAATTTGATTTTTGAGTTTTGTCCAGGGGAAATATAATTCGATACCGGATTCGTCCCTGTCTCTACTATACGCCTGATATCGAGAGGGGAATTGCTCATGCTGTAAGAGAAACTGTTGCCTCCAGCCGTAACTGTCGCCTTGTCGGTCAAGTAAAAATACGACGATTTGAGAACTACGTCATACAGGGCGGGAAAAAGCCGTTGTGAATCAGGTGTGGCGGAGTTGGAATAGAAATCAAGCCAGAGATTGCAGCCTGACGGGGTTGAGGAAATCGTTGTTTGGGGAAGCAGATTCAACGCGGCAGCATATTCGGTGTCGGGATTGGGGTTTGAGGTCATATTTGCCCTCAGCGCCCTTGAATACATATAATGAGCAAGCGCCGACTGATTTTCCGCAGCGACGAGCTGGGCAAAGGATGCTTCGGCTTCATCTGTCCGTTCCCTTGAAAGAAAGGACAGACCGTTTTTGAAAAGCTGAATCGAGGATTCGTTGTTGAACTGGTAATTCCTGCCACGAAGATTTCTCAGATTCTGACGGATGACATTGAGATTATCCGCATTTCCTGACGAACTTGCCAAACTCCTCTTGCAAAACCACGCCGCTTCGAACGCAAGTCCCTTCTTTGCTTTTGATATCGACATTCCCATTGCGGCTTTCGAATAATTCTTATCTTTCTTCAAGGCCTCATCATAGTCCGCAATTGCTAAATCATAATCACCTTGAGCGTCATAACACCAGCCGCGGTTATATAATGCCTCCTTATAGGTTGCATCCTTTCCGATTGCATCAGTAAAAGCAGAAATAGCTAAATCATATTGCTCATTCATGGCATATATCTTGCCGAGATTCAGGAAGTGGCGTTTTTCACTAGAGTTTAATCTTATCGCTTCATTCACGCTTGCGACAGCATTGACAAAATCAGCAAGCTTTGCATAGGTCAGCCCTAAATTTGTATGTGCAACATCGTAGGTACTGTCCGTACCAATCGCAACTAAATATTTCTGCCTTGCGCCGTTATAGTCTTTTTGCAGGTAAAGAGAATTGCCTTCACTTACGCGGTTTTCCGCCTCATCGCGCGGGGCATTGACAGCAAAACATGCAATCTGGCTTGAGAAAAACACAAGCAATAAGTTAAACAACTTGAAATGTTTATAGACTGATGTTTTCATATTTACTCACCAACAGGGAATTAAGTCTAGTACCAAAAATGAATGCAGTGGCAGTTGCCGACACAACAATTCGGGACGCAAGGGCAATGGGAATTACAGACAGGGACAGTATCACATGAACAAACCGTGTTGCACGAACAAGTATCGACGGGGACGCAGGTGCAGACCGAATTGCATATGCAGGATGACGTTCCGTTAGGTTCGATCAGCGCCTCTTCTAGTGGCAGCTTTTCCAATGCGTCCGCAGCTACCAGAGTAAACCCTGCCAATATTTTCTTAACATTTTCATCAATAGATTCCGGAACTTCCTTAATCCCATCATCGGGACGGAATGACTCAGGTCCGTCATTCTTTAATTTTTCACTCATGATATCCTCCAAAGATAACCGCTTCTTTTTTTGCGTAATATTCAGGTTTTTCCGACACTTTGTCCATAATATATGACATTTGAAAACGAGTCACGTCTCTAATAATTTCACATCTGGAGCCAACCATGTTAAGATTATTGGTCCTGAAGAAGCGAAGATTCCTGATAGAACAATCCCCCCCACAGCTATACTTGCAGAAACATTTCTGACAAGAAGGAATCTTGTGGACACTTCTTTCCCGCAAGGCCTTAAGCACTTTATCATCAATAAAAAATGACTTGCTGCCGGAATCATATTTGCCGACATGGAAAATCTCCCGATATTCTGAATTGGCGTCGCAAACTTCAAAGCAGGATGTTACAATGCCGTCGGGCGTTATGGAAAACGGGCTCATGAAAGCACCGCAAAAATAGATCTGCTGCGGTCCGAAGAGACGAGTTCCAGAGAATGAAAGTCTGATTTTATGTTTTTTAGCCACAAGCCAAGCCTGGTTATAATAGTGGGCGAATTCTTTGTTTTCCGGAACAAGATGAGGTGTTGACATACATCTGCCAGAGGAATAGGCGGGTTCAAATTTTAATTCCGCAGTTTTCAAGTAGCGTGCAAAGTAACGGACGAGTTCGGGAAGCAGTTTAACTGACTCGCTTGTTATTGTTGCTTGAATGTGATAGGGGAATTTGTGTTTCCTGAAAACTTTAATGGTTCGAAGCACCTGTCCAGAGCTTTTGCGACCATTCCTCAACGGCCTCTGTCTGTCCTGTATTCGCGGGGGGCCATCAACTGAAAGGCTTACGCTTGACATGTTCTTCGCTATCCACAATGCCTTTTCTTCGCTGAAAACGCCATTGGTGGCAAGCCCTATATTGAGCTTAAGATCATTTTTCCGGGATTGTTCCTTTGCATAATCACATATGCTGACAAGTGAGTCCCAGGCTGTTGTCTGTTCGCCGCCCCCGTGAAATGCGACTGAAATATTTTTCGCGTTGTTTTTAATGCAATTCCTTACGATGAAGTCAATAGCGGCATATCCGATTTCCATAGGTAATGCAAGATTCTCGCCGTCATTTTTTGCGGCATAGCAATACTTGCATTTAAGATTGCACTGATTCGTCAGAAACAGCGTTACCTGCGTCGGAGAATATGCGGAATCATTCTGGGGGGCTGTTATTCCATCGGGTTTGCCGTTCACGATTCCAGCCTTGATGAGCGATTTTACAAAGTCTGAATTCTTATCCTTTTCAGCAAGCGTACCCTTCTCAATTCGATTTAACATGTTGACATGGCTGGCATCAAGACGCATAATAAGCCGTTTTCCGGGCGCAGATACCAGGTATGTACCACCTTCTTCAGGTATAAGAAATAATTCCGAGCTTACTTTGAACGTGTCTGAATTCATTGTTTATTTTTTCTCTTTATCCGTAAAAATCGCCTTTGCATTATTCTCCTGAGACACAATTCCGCATTTCAGGGCTTTGTGAAGGAAAGCGCTGGCCTCCATTTTAACATCCGCCTGCTTCCGATCCGGAAAATGCTCGGTCAATTCTTTCATGAGTTGACCGAAAGATGTTTTTTTATTCTTGTCGTATTCCCATACGTCACCTATCCGATCCCATAGGTATTCCGCATCTGAATCTATATTGAAAGCCAATTTCTCCCCATTGGCTTTTGTCGTAAGTAAATAGACTTTTCCCGAGGAGCTGACTTTCCTGTAAGCAGGATTTTTAATTAAAATCAGGTCGTTATTGATTGGTGCGCCTCTGCTATCACTGAAAGTTCCGGAGCCTGAGGATAATAAATTTGACTGTATAAGCGTAACTGCACCTGATATAAATGCATATTTTATAAATTCACGCCGAGATACGTTGATTTTTGCAGTCATATCAATCTCCGTTTAAATCTGAAAAATCCGACCATGTATGTGCATTAAGAAAAATCTGCTGCCTCGCTGGAGCGCATCATCTCAGGCAACTGTCGTAGTCTAGCGGATTAATTGCCTAATGTCAAGGAATTTATTGGAAATAAAGGCATGTCTAATTCGACCTTTCCATGCTTGTAGTTGTCCGGCAGTGCCGAGAGCTTCTTCAGCGGGTTCCCGGTGTATTGAATTACGTCGATGCATTCCTCCGCAAAACCGTCGTTCCCGATGAAGCCAAATCCGGCAATGCTTGAAAAAGCGCCGACAGGTTATAGTTTTCCAGAATGTAATAATTTGCAGGCTGATGATATCGGCTGATGCCGATCAAAACAAAGGAGATTTACGGATGTTTACGAAAAATGCAGGTCGCTCTTTCCTGGCGTTGGCAGTCATGATACTCGGAAATATCACTGTCAGTTCCATTGCCGCAGATGAGGCGAGTGACAGGGAGCTGAGCAAGGCCCTTGGGCAAGTCAAGCTGTTCGCAGGGCTGACCAACGAGGACAGGGATGCCATCAAGTCAGCGGCCTCGCTTCGCAGGGGCAAGGCGGGAGAACGCATCATCGAGGAAGGTAAGAAGCTGGACCGGATGTTCGTAGTCATGGAAGGCGGTACGGATGTCTGGGTTAAAGGGAAATGCATAGCCACGCACCCTGGGCAGGATCTAGTGGGGGAATTCGAGTTCCTGGAGATGGGGCCGGCCATAGCCAATATAATCCTGGTCAAGGATACCGATATCATAGAGCTGAACTATGCGTCACTCAACGAGCTTATTGAGAAGCAGCCGCGCCTGGGCTGCAGGCTGATGCGGGAGATCGCAAAAACCGAAATCAGGCGCCTGCTTGAAAAGAACACGAAATGAACCTTCAATATCGCTTGTTGATACTGATGATAGTTTTCATGTCAGCGACAGTTTTTCTGTCAGGCTGTTCTTCCGCCTTTGGCTCGAAAGGCTTTGAATCTTCAATGGATCCGAAGTTTGAAGCCTCAAGCTTCCACAGGGCATATGTTTTCTATGGAGATCATTCGGGTTTTCTAAAGACCGCCATCAATTCGTTTTTTGAGAAAGCGGGTTTTACACTTATGGACAAAACCGAATTCCTTCAGGAACGAGACCGTAATGATCTGTATATTTCAGTGACAGTTGAAAAAAGCTTTTCGCTGCTCCCCGCAGGGGATTCTGATTCCGCATACATTCCGCCTGAAGCAGCAACCGTTGAAATTCAGGATGCCGTAACAGGAAAACAGCTCATGTCATGCACGTATACAAAGGGATTTCTCAGGGAGGCGGGTTCAGGAGAATGCGCAGAGATGCTGCTTATCGAGCTCTCAAAAGTATTCAAGGATCATACAAAGGATGTACCTGATAAAAGCGTTTCATCAGAAGCCGTTTTCCAGCCACAGACGCCTCTGTCAAAAACAAAGGATGAGGGTAGTGATGGTTTTGGCATTCAGAAATCCTCCAGCACTGCCGATAGGAATTCTTCAAACAACCCGTCTTTTCCAATCAATACGGGAGGTCGGAAAAAGCAGGCTGACGTATGGTGAGCTCTGCGAGCTGCTTTTCCTGCAGTCAGCATGGAGGAATTCACTTGTTGCCCAGTAGCAGAAAGTCATAGGACCAATTGAAGGGGTACGTCACGGTCCTGTCCTTGGAATTTTGGTAATGCCCCTTGTCCGCCCAGAGGTAGAAGCCACGGCCTTCGTTGCCGTCTTCTCTATCCTGGCGTTCCGGGGTCATAACGCCCTCATACAAGATGCTCCTGGAAGTATGTGTTTTATCGTAGTCGAACCAGGCCTTGAATGAACCTTTGAAAATACCTGTGGCTCGGGTGAGCCTTATGTTCAGTCCAACGGTGTTTTCCTCGCTGTAATCCCAGTCATTGGTCTTATCGGGATCAACGGGTATGCCGGCTTTCGGAGCAACAAATCCAGTCGTCACGCCCGTCTTGCTGAGAACAGCCGTGAGCGCGATATCAGCGGGGTTCCACCAGTCTGACGTGTATTGATTCACACCAACATTCAATACCGGATCGGGCGCGTCTGCGTCTGAACCGACCACTAACGGCTGGCCTTGATAGTATTCATAGAGGTTGGCGATTTTGTCGTACCAACCGCCGCTGAGTCCGAGCTCACGCTTGAATCCATCATCTCCATACACCCCAGTGGCCTGAGGATTACGGTTTTCCCAGATGAACAAAGCATCGTCCAATGGATGCAGGTATATCTTGTCTCCATCCGCTGGATTATCATGCTTTGCGAACTCCGCAATTCCGAACAGGCAACCACCCTTGTACGTCGCCGGTGATGTGTAAATGACAGTAAACAAACAAGCTGGCTCGTTGGTATCAATGATCAGCGTACTGCTCAGGGACACTGGCGTACCATCGGCAAGCTTGCCGGTTGTCTTCACAGCCCCTGCCTTGTCAACAGTAATGGCTAGATATCCGCTGCCGAAAGTGGCACCGCCAGGAAGAACCGCCGTGTAATAACCGATATAAGGATCAAGAGTCACCGCCACTCCTGCGTCTTTCCAGACATTGCGATACATCTTAACCTCGGGATCGCCTTCGGGTATGTTGGCAAGCCACCCTTTCGCTACAGACAGTGTCGCTGGTACAACTTCAACAGGGGGCGTGATCTTGAATGTAAGTGGCGTATCCACCTTGTCTACAGTAATCTTTGTAGACACACGGAAAGCGCCTTCCTCATCGCGTTGTGCGTATGACGCCGCACTGAAGGCGTAGTTTTTGCCTCCGTAAGAGAGTTTGCCTGTGACTTTGCCCAGCGCTGTCACAGTCATGGTCGCCGTTCCGGAATCATTCTCCATCACACAGGAACCGTTGAATGAGCCGTAAGCCCAATCGGGCAGAGCCGCAACCGCAATCGTAATCCTCTGCGTCGGAAGAGAAGGTGCAGAGATAAGTACTATGGATGTGCCCGGCTTTGTCGGTATGCCGCTTATCAGTTTCGTGGCGGCATTGTATTTCAGTCCTGCCGGCAACCCTTTCACTGTGACCTTTGCGGCAGCCGCGAACTCCGCAGGCAATCCCGTCTCAAATGCCACGCCGGCGACATGTTCAATGTAGGGGGCGCTCGCAAAGCTTGCGGATATGGTGTGAACTGTTGTCACATCCGTGAAGTCATATCTGGTGACCGCGCCCACCGAGACTCCATCCACGAGGACATCGGTCACATGGCATCCTTCGTCGGGAGTTATGGTGAACCCCTGATTCAAACCATAATCTACAACGACCTCGCCTATTGGCGATATTGATCCTTTTTCTCCGGCGGAGGCCGTTATTGTGTTTGTACTGTTCAGATCGGAAAACATGCCTGTCCGAAATCCGTCTACATACACGGTTGCCGGTGCTCCATTTGGAATGGAAACCCTGAGATGCAGTTTAAGCCAGGTCGAATCCTTGTGGGTGGTCCAGTCATATTGGAAAAACATGGTGTGCCATTTGCCGTCATTTGGACGTTCCTGCATCTCGCCCAGGACATCCAAGCCGCCACTGTCGGTCTCCATCACAAGCTGGAAGGAGGCCTGGACTCCCGGAGGAGTTTTGGTATGCAGATATATGACATCGTGATCTTCCCAGGCGATATCGTCCTGCAATGCGCTCAAATTGGATATGGCGTTTTTCCCGGAGGACGTAGATGTGTTGTTGTAATTAATCCGCACGCAGGCTCTGCCCTCGTATGGATCGTCCGTGACTATGGAGGCGCTGAAGGGCGGGCCGCCCGATGTCCAGCCGCTCAGGGAACTGTTCCATCCATACACATTTCCGGCCAGATCGTCGGCACTCAGAAAATACCTTCGGTTGTTCTTCATCGCTTTCAACCTGGAATAATATTCGGATGTCACGGCCGGATTCGAAGTGACAGTCCAGTCTACCCAGTCCCCTTGTGCTTCGGATTCCGTTTTTTTGTGGTTGAACCAGTTCACACATTTCAACAGAGGCATGTTTTCCGATATGTCCATTGAGTTTTCATTGTCGCCTGAGATGTTGAACAACTGATCTATCCATAGGCTTTTGATCAATAGTTCGTCCTGGGTCTGCTGCGGAGGCCAAAACGGATCCGGCGATACCGGAGGAGACAAGCGGAAATAAGAGGCCGTTTCCGGGATCATCATAGGTTTGCCCTTCGCTTCCGCGTACTCCGCATAGAAATCCGGATTCCAGAGGCTGTCTCCATTGAAACCGTTATAGTTGCCCGTTATGATGTTCCAGAATTTCCTGGCTTCCGGATACGAATTGTACCACCATGGATAGGCGGTGCCCCAATTGTAGACTGTCATGCCCACCCAATCGACAACATCATCGCCTGGATAGAACGGTTCATACGGATGATCTGACAGAACGCCCGGATTGCCAAGGACATTGTCGCCGTTTGTGTCCAGAAGCGCCCAGTCTTCGGCTGTTCCATACTGGGCGAGATAATCGGCGCGGCTCATGTTCTTATAGACGCCGAACGGATATGAGGTCCCTTCATTTGGAGCCCAGACCATGGCGGTCTGGGAAGCGGTGGAGTGGATCGATTCGGCCAGCATGCGGAATTTTTCGCGGTAGAGGGCCGGACGCATCTTCCAGGGGTACCAGTCGCCGTTCATCTCATGCGCAAAACGGACAAATATCGGAACTCCCCTGTTGTTCCAGTACGCACACCAGCCGGCAAACTCATCGCATGCCTCCTTCGTCACCGCATTCAAACCGCCGTTCGGTTCGAGTGTCGCCAGATACATTCCTCCAAGCTCCTTAACCTGGCCCATCCTCGAATCCAGATATCCATACCCACCGTCATGCGGGAATCCCTCTATGAAATCAACAAAGACGCAATGATCCCAGCCGACACTGCTGTTGAAGCCAACAGGCGTCTGACTGTTCCAACCCAGATTAACTCCAGTCAGGCATCCATATGAGGGCTCAAGCCTGGCCAACGGAGAGGAACGTTCATTGGCGAGTGGCGATTGCAGACTACCGCACTCGGCGGCGGTACAAATGGCCGCAATCAAAAAGATCAACATGATTTTTATTGCAATGTTCATAGAAGCAACCACCTCGAACTGCTTATCCTGAATTAATGAGGCAACTGCAGAATTTACATCATGCAATCGGCTCAATTGGTAAATGCGGAAGCAATCACGTTGATCTTCCTTCCGCTGCTAAGTGTGACCGTTATTTTCTTCGCCGTCACTCCGGAGTACTGAACCTCGGTTACACCTGTGTCTCCTTGACTCCATCCGGCGAGAATCACAAGAATCTCAAGCTGTTCGCAGGCCAGGAGGGAAATACTCTTTGGAGTTAAACCTTCATCTGGGACACTGAGGGCCGCCACGGCGACTATTCCGATGCTGCCGGTTTCGATGGCTGCCTTCTGCGGCCCGCCTATTACTCCAATGTTGTTGAGCGCGGCAAGAACGCCTGCCTTCTTCTCATTGGATTCCACATGGGCCACGAATGGAACCGTTGACAACGCCGGGGTCGTTGCTGTGTCGTTTCCTACTCCAGCGCCTTCTACGCCGTAGAAGAACATGTAGAGGCCTTGATCGAGCTGGGCTGCGAGCTGTGTGTCGTTCCCGGCCTTGACAAGAGTGCTGTTGATCCACATCGTCTCATAAGTGCTGTTGATAGGATTGTCATCCCAGCCGTTCCGGGTATCGAGGAAATTCTGCAACCCGATTACATCGGCATGTAGCGGCACTGCTACCGGTGTAGCCGGATGATATGCGGATACGTCGAAGTAGTTGTCCGGTGCATCAAGAATACAGCCTTTCCTAGTCGCTACCGTATGGCTTGCCGTGCCTTTTGCGGTGTCTGGAATATCGGTGAAGAAGAAGTCGAAGGTGTGTTCGCCCTCGGTGTTGATTGGTGCCGAATATGAGAATAACCCTTTGGCATCGGTTTTGGCAAGGGAACTCGTAAGCCCGGTGATCGGATTCCTGACCTGCAGTACGATGTTGGGGATTGCCGCGCCTGAGTCGTCAACCACCGTGCCCTTGAATGCCGCCGTGAACGGGACAGAGAGATCGTTTATAGGAATCTGGGTGAGGACGATGTCGGCCACGGCATAGAAGTCGACTGTCAGTTGTACATCTGAATAGGCGGTTGTTCCGTAGAGCATGAAGTACCATCTGCCCGCAGCGGGATTGCTGACTGTCAGGATCTCTGTTGTATTGTTCTCAACCCCTTTGGCGTTGTACGATGTCAATGTCGGGAGGTTTGCGAATTTCGCAAACATGTCGCAGTCATTGGTTTTTCCGACAGGCGGACGAGGGCCGGCAAGGGTTGCAATCATCCGCGTCGTCCCCATTGGAACATCAATTGAAAAATAAAGATAGCTTCCTATTGGCATATCGACAATGTTCTCGGATGTCACGCCGTTCGCGAGAGCGGTCGCAGCAGGGGTGGGGGGGCCTCCAGGGGACTTGCCGATTGCTCCAACAGGGCTGATGTCGCTGTCGTATTTGGTGCCGTACTTGGCCTTGACCTTGTAATAGTATAGGATGTTTGCCGTAACCGCATAATCCTCGTAGTCCAGGGCCGCTGCAACTTTGACTATGCCGGCGGTGCCGAACGTATTGTCAATCTGTGTGAAGTTGGCATCGGAGTATCTGTAGACGTCATAGTCGGTTGCTCCGGGTACTTCAGTCCAAGTCACGGCAATCCTGTTCGAGTACGTGCCGTTGCTGGCTGTGAGCTTTGCAGGACCTTTCTTAGACAGATAGCCGTCATTGGGCTTGCTGAGCACTGTTGTGGCGTTCGCGTTCTTCGCCGCTATCCAGTAATAGTATTTCTTGACCACGCCTCCGACCTGCGGGACCAGGTCATCTCCAAGGTCATCGAGGAACAGGGCGCCGGTCTCTCCTATCGGATCGACAAGGTCAGGATTTGGGGCAGGGGTTTGAGCCTCGGTGCGGAACACCAGATAAGATGTCGCGCCGGAGACCTTTGTCCATGACACGCGGATCTTGTCGAAGTATGTGCCGTCCGATGCCGTGACAGCTCCGGGAACTGCGGGCGCTTTGGCAACATATCCGGAATCTCCGGTGCTGAATTTGACTGATGCTCCCATCGAGTTCCTCGCCCTGGCAAAATAAAAGTAGGTAGTCCCGTACTCTGCCGTGTTGTCTTCAAATATGCAGTCTGTAGTATCACCTAATTTGTCGCTTTCAGCCGGGGTGAGCTTCGTAGTGTTCCTGTATACCTCGTAACTGGTCGCAGTGGCCACGGCTTTCCAGGTGACGACGACCCTGTCCTCGTATATCCCGTCGGTTGCCGAAACTACAGGGGCTTTGGGAAGGGAAGTCGGAATATTAGTGTCTTGAGCGAAGTTCGCAATGAGCGTCACCATGGATCCGTGACCTCCTGTCAATGTCACGGTAGTCGCCGCCGATTTGGCGTTCGCTATTGTCGCGGATCCGGAGTCAATCGTCCATCCTGTGAAATGGTTGTTTGGATAGGCGTTGGCCATAATTGGAATTGCCGTCACGGTATTTACTGGATTCACAACGGAGAATCCAGCGGTTCCGTTTCCGATCCTGTTGACCGTCAGGACTGCGGTGTTTCTTGCGAAGTTCGCAGTGATGGCCTTGGAGGAGGACACGTTTGTAAGCGTCAGAGGGTTGTCGTCTCCGGTATAATCTCCGGTCCACCCTGTGAAATGATAGTTTGCGAGCGGGGTGGGTGTGACTTGGGTGCAGCTGTCGCCATGATTGACCGTCTGCGACTTATTGCCGGTAATGGTTCCATTTGTGCCTGCACTGAACAGTACTGTATATATTTTCTTCACGAAATTAGCAGTCACTGCGATGTCGCCGGTCATTATGAAGTTGATGGTCTTTAGGGAACTGCTTACGTTTCCAGTCGTCCATCCGGTGAAATTCATTCCAAAGATGTCTGGTGCGGTCAGCGACACGTTTGTATTGTTGAATTCTTTAATTGTGTAGTTCGTCTCACCTCCGTGTCCGGTTGTGCTTGAGATTGGAACCGATAAAACCCCGGAGGAATTCACAATGAGGGTGCTGCGAACTAGAACTGCCGATGGGTATCCATTCCAAAGAGGGGAGGTGAAGCCAGATGTCTCCTCAAGGTAGTAAACAGTGAAATAGGGGGAGCATGAATCAAAGACCGTGCTGCCCATAATTGGAGCATTCCCAAAGAAAATCGCATAAGCCAGGCCTGTGCAGTTGAGGAACGCATTATTTCCGATGCTGGTGACGCTGCTTGGGAACGTGACTTTGGTCAGGTGGGTGCATGATTGGAACGCAGCGGCTCCGATGCCGGTGACGGTGTCTGGGATCGTGATATCGGTCAGTTTGGAGCAGCCAATGAATGCACCGGTCCCTATACTGGTGACGGTACCTGGGATCGTATAGCTTCCGGCTTTGCCCTCCGGGCATTGAATTAGCGTGGTTTTGTCCTTGTTGAATAAGACGCCGGCATCGCTGCTGTACGCAGGATTAAGCGCATTCACTGTGATATCCGTTAGGACTGAGCAGGAAGAGAACACATTGTCTCCGATACTGGTTACGCCGGTACCGATTATGACGCCCGTAAGTTTGGAGCAGGTGCTGAACGCTTCTTGTCCAATGCTTGTGACGCTGTTTGGGATCGTGACGCTTGTCAGGCCGGAGCAGCTGAGGAAGGCCTTTTGCCCAATGCTTGTGATGTTGCCTGGGATCGTGACGCTTGTCAGGCCGGAGCAGGATTTGAAAGTATTGTCTCCGATGCTGGTGGTGCCGGTGCCAATTATGACACCAGTCAGCTTGGCGCAGCTATTGAAAGCTCCAGCCTCGATGCTGGTGACTGTGTTCGGGATCGTGTAGCTTCCGGCTTTGCCCTCCGGGCATTGAATGAGCGTGGTCTTGTCCTTGTTGAATAAGACCCCGTCCTCACCGCTGTATACGGAATTGTTCACATGGACCGCGATTGCCGTCATGGCGTTGCAGGAAGCGAACGCACTGTCTCCAATGCTGGTGACGCCGTTGCCGATCGTGACACCCGTCAGCTTTGAGCAGCCGCTGAACGCTCTAGAGCCGATGCTGGTGACGCTGTTTGGGATCGTGATGTTGGTCAGCTTGGTGCAGCTGAGGAACGCATTATTTCCGATGATGGTCAGGTTGCTGGGGAGCGTGACGCTTGTCAGGCCGGTGCAGAAGAAGAATGCATTGTTCCCGATGCCGGTGACGCTGCTTGGTATCGTGATGCTTGTCAGCTTGGAGTAGCTGCTGAACGCTCCAGTTCCGATGATGGTGACAGGTTTACTGGCAATAGCGCTGGGGATGGTCACCGCAGCGCCGGTACCGGTGTATTTGGTGATGGTGATGGTGGTGCCATTGTCAGTATATGTGAAATCTCCCGATTGACTCGCAATTGCCGATATTGCTAGAGCCAGAACGGTAAAAGCGCACAGACATGATGTCTTCCAAAATGTGTAAGTGTTCATTAATTGTATCCTTATAAAATCTAGACTGAATTTACCCGGATGGACATATATCTCATACGGTCGATGTATTATAGCGGATTTATACCTAAAAGTCAAGGGTTTTGTATGAAATAACCTCGATTGCAGAAATGCAGGAACTCCTTGATATTATGCCATTTCAGGTGTACCCTGCATACAGTACGGAAATCATAATCCCGGGGGGCGTATCATGTCGAATCTGACGCAATCAACAGGCAATAGCTTGAAATCCATAAAATATCTTTTTCCCGCCTCACTGACCCTGTTAATGTTCTGGCTGTGGGGATTTAACGCCTCCGCGCAGGACAAACTCGCTTTTGGTTCCAATGACACGCTTGAGGAAATCCAGGCGAAGATTCAGCACAACGGGTACTCCTTCGAGGTCGGGCACAACTGGGTATTCGATCTCACGCCTGAAGAAAAAGCCAGAATGTTCCCGGCTCGCCGTGCACCTGCGCCAGGAAGCAATATCCCCACCCCGAATACCGATTTAATACGTAATCAGAGAATTAGCTCGTTGCCGTCGAAGCTCGACTGGCGCAATGTTGACGGCCACAGCTACATCGGCCCGATCCGCAACCAGGGGAAAAGCTGTGCATGCGTCACTTTCGGCTGTACCGATGCGGCATCCTTGTCATACAACGTCAAATATGGACTCTATGACGATAACTGTGCCTCGTTCTCGGTGATGTATTTTCTCTGGACGTTGGGGCCTGCTCCTCAATATGGCGATTTTGGCTATGCCGCCGGAAGTGCAGAGTACACACAGTTTTACGCATTGATGAAAACTGGTGGTACGCTAGGCGCTGCCGGCTTCGAAGGGGCGATCAGTGAAGCCAATTTCC
>CAZION010000038.1:0-47813 GCA_964540865.1 uncultured Victivallis sp. | reverse complement strand
TGACCACATTCCGAGTACCCTGGGAGGAGATGGCCGAGGCATTGGCCGAGAACTTAAATGCATTACCCTCACCGAAAACTCTTCCGTTCAGGATGACATTTCCTCCCGTCTATGTCGCCGGAGGGAGCATCAAGACATTAAATTCGGCAATTTCACAAACAGGAGCCTCCGGCCTGCAAAATTCAAATTTCCAGAAAGCAGATGTAAGAAAGAACAAAACTCCTGTCAGCCATTGATTAAACCTCATCCTCCAAGCATTTGCATTCACATTTCAGCATGCTATCATAAACATTGCCCGAAGGGATACTAGCAGTTTAACTCAATTAAGATTGATTCTACAAAAACGCAAAGACAGGAGGCGGGGACATGGAAAAACTCGATGTATGGCAGGGTCTGGCGGCAAAAGAGGCGGCATCACTTCATAAAAGCATTGACGACCTGAACTGGGAAACCCCTGAAGGCTTCACCGTCAAGCCTCTATATACCGCGGATGACTTGAATCAGGTGAAGAATCTGAATACGCTTCCCGGATTGCCTCCGTATATTCGGGGTCCACGGGCTTCCATGTATGTAGGGCGGCCTTGGACCGTCAGACAATATGCCGGTTTTTCTACAGCGCATGAGTCAAATGCCTTCTACCGCAAAAATCTGGCGGCCGGGCAGAAAGGATTGTCAGTCGCATTTGATCTGGCAACGCATCGCGGCTATGATTCCGATAACCCGCGAGTTGCCGGTGATGTCGGCAAAGCCGGTGTCGCCGTGGATACGGTTGAAGACATGAAAATCCTATTCGATCAAATCCCCTTGGACCACATGTCAGTTTCAATGACGATGAACGGTGCGGTAATTCCTATCATGGCATTTTACATCGTTGCAGCGGAGGAACAGGGCATCCCCCCGGGGAAATTGACCGGCACGATTCAAAATGACATTCTCAAAGAATACCTTTGCCGCAACACCTATATTTATCCGCCGAAGCCATCAATGCGCATAATTTCCGACATTATCGCGTACTGCTCCCCCAACATGCCGGAATTCAACACCATCAGCATCAGCGGTTATCATATCGGTGAGGCTGGCGCAAACTGTGTCCAGCAGGTGGCATTCACAATCGCCGACGGCATTGAATATATCCGTGCGGCTCTTGACGCCGGACTGCACATTGATGATTTCGCGCCAAGGCTGTCATTTTTCTTCGGCATCGGCATGGATTTCTTCATGAATGTGGCAATGCTTCGGGCCGCACGCTATCTGTGGAGC
Source organism: uncultured Victivallis sp. (assembly GCA_964540865.1). GTDB lineage: Bacteria > Verrucomicrobiota > Lentisphaeria > Victivallales > GWF2-50-93 > GWF2-50-93. The sequence continues at coordinate 46,553 of CAZION010000038.1, read as the reverse complement.
GACGCGGTAAATAAATTCGGCGCCAAGAATCCGCATTCCCTGGCACTGCGAACCCATTGCCAGACCTCAGGATGGTCGCTGACTGAACAGGATCCCTATAACAATGTTGTCCGAACCACGCTTGAATGCCTGTCCGCCGCCCTGGGAGGCACACAGTCTATGCATACCAATGCTTTCGACGAAGCGCTTGGACTGCCGACCGAATTTTCCGCCAGGATTGCACGGAACACCCAGATTATCGTCCAGGAAGAGTCGGAAATATGTCGCACAGTAGATCCGCTGGCAGGATCTTACTATGTTGAATCCCTGACCCAGGAAATCATCAATCAGGCAGGTTCCTTGATTGACATGATAGAAAAAAACGGTGGAATGGCAAAAGCGATTGAAGCAGGCCTTCCGAACCGCATGATTGACGAAGCGGCGGCGACTATGCAGGCGCAGATTGATGAAGGCAGCCGGGTGATCGTCGGCGTAAACAAATATCATCTGCAAAAGGAAGAAGCGGTAAATGTACGGGAAATTGATGACAGCGCTGTCTCCCATGAACAGATTGATTCGCTACGAAAGATCAAAGCGTCCCGAGATAATGTTGCCGTAAAAGCCGTGCTGGAAGAATTGGAAAAGGCCGCCTCTGGCAAAGGCAATCTGCTTGCCATAGCTGTAAAAGCCGCGAGGGTGCGGGCAACCATAGGGGAAATATCAGACGCTATGGAAAAAGTCTTCGGGCGCTATCAGCAGAAAACACATTGCGTGACAGGTATTGTCGAAAAAGTTTTTGCGCAAAACCCCAAAGCTAAAGAACAGTTTGACGTTATCAAGGCAAGGGTCTCTGAATTTACAAGTAAAAAAGGACATGCGCCCAAGGTGCTGATTGCAAAAATGGGTCAGGACGGACATGACCGCGGCGCCAAAGTGATCGCCAGCGCCTATTCCGACCTCGGATTTGATGTAGCATTCAGTCCTATGTTTTCTACACCGGAAGAAATCGCAAAACTTGCCACAGCAAATAATGTTGACTTGATAGGTGCATCATCGCTCGCAGCCGGTCATAAAACACTGCTACCAGACCTGGTTTTACAGCTCAAAAAGACAGGCATGGAGAATATAAAAGTCGTTGCGGGAGGAGTCATCCCCCCACAGGATTATGACTTCCTTTATAAACATGGAGTCAAGGCTATTTTCTGTCCCGGCACTCCAATGCTTGAATGCGCCTCAAAGTCTCTGGATATAATTTGTGGAATATAATTTGCATGTCAACAGTTCAGGATTCTGAATAAAACGGGAGATTGAAAGATGAGCACAGTAATTACCGAAATGAAAAACAGCATCGGTATTGTCACATTGAACAACCCTAAAAAACTTAACGCTTTATGCAAGGAAATGGTTGATGACCTGATTGCCGCGCTGAATCAGATGAGCGAACAAAAAATGCGATGCATAATCATCCGTGCGCCCGCAGGTGCCAAGGTTTTTTCCGCTGGACACGATATCAGTGAGCTGCCCAAAGGCAGCCGCGATCCGTTGAGCTATCAGGATCCGCTTCGTCGCGGAATCCGGGCAATCCAGAATTTTCCGGCTCCAGTTATCGCCATGGTCGAGGGATCGGTATGGGGCGGTGCCTTTGAACTAGTGATGAGTTGCGACATGATCTTCGCCGCTGACAGCAGCACTTTCGCTATGACGCCGGCGAACCTGGGGGTGGCTTATGATATTGTTGGAATTCATAATCTGATCCGGGACAGCAGCCTGCATGTCATCAAGGAAATGCTATTTACCGCCAAACCCATCAGTGCTGAACGCGCTTTGCAGACAGGGATAGTCAACCGTATTGCCAAGGCAAGCGAACTTGAAGCCGCCGTTATGGAGGTCGCAGAACTGATTTCTATCAAAGCCCCGCTTTCAATCGCCCTGATAAAAGAAGAATTACGGGTGATCAATGAAGCAAACCCCTTGACCCCGGATGAATTTGAACGGTTACAGGGAATGCGCAGGACAGTCTATGACAGCGACGATGCGAAAGAGGGCATCGCCGCGTTCTTCGAAAAACGCAAACCAGTTTTCAACGGCAAATGATTTTTGATTGAGGAGGATCTTTCATGGGCAATTACAACCGTCTTCCAGTCATGAGTGCCGCAGAGGCCGCAACCTTGATCAGACACGGTGATACTGTCGCAATTGGCGGATTTTCACCGGCAGGAGCACCAAAGGCCCTGCCCAAAGCCCTGTCGGAACATGCAACCGGCCTCCACAAGGCCGGCACCCCGTTTCAAATAAAGCTGTTGTCAGGGGCATCCATAAGCGCTAGCTCTGAGGATCTGCTTGCGGAATCAGGGGCGATCAGCTGGCGCGCCCCATACCAGACAAGCGGCATCATGCGCAAAATGATCAATGCCGGAAAAATAGAATTCGATGACATGCACTTGTCCGGAATCGCCCAGATGGTTGATTACGGTTTTTTCGGAGAACTTGATTTCGCAGTTATTGAAGCTTCAACCATAGACAACACCGGACGCATCACCCTTACAACCGGCATCGGCGCCGCACCCACTTTTGCCGCAAAAGCAAAAAAGATAATCGTTGAGCTGAATTCTTATCATTCCCCGCGCCTTGAGGAAATCACCGATATCGCTTTTATTGATCCACCTCCCAACAGGAAACCGATTCCCATCTGCCATCCCATGGACCGTATCGGCCGAGGTTATCTGACAGTGCCTCCTGAAAAAATCGCCGCCGTGATTGAAACAAATATGCCGGACGAAGTCGGGGCCTTTGCGGAATCCAATGATATCGACATGAAAATAGCTGACAATTTAGTTGAATTCCTATTGGGTGAAATAGCCTCCGGACGCATCCCTAAAGAGTTCCTGCCAATTCAAAGCGGAGTAGGCAATATTAACAACGCCGTCTTGAAAGCGCTGGGGGAACATCAGAACTTCCCCGTATTCAGCATGTACACCGAAGTTTTTCAGGACAGCGCCGCAGAACTGCTCGAGAAGGGAAAGATTTCAGGGATCAGCGCATCCAGCCTTACGGTCCTTCCCTCAACGCTGAAAAAAATTTACGCAAACTTTGACTTCTTCAAATCAAAAATCATCCTGCGCCCCCAGGAATTGTCCAACAACCCGGAAATTGTCCGTCGGCTTGGAGTCATCGCACTGAATGTCGCGATTGAGGTTGACATCTATGGCAATGCCAACTCCACTCATCTTTTCGGGCAGAATATCATGAACGGCATCGGTGGCAGCGGAGATTTTGAACGCAACGCATATCTCTCCGTCTTCATGATCCCATCCACCGCGAAGCAAGGCTGTATCTCTTCAATAGTCCCCATGTGCACTCACCTGGATCACAGCGAGCACTCCGTCCAAGTGATAGTGACTGAATACGGGGTGGCTGATTTACGGGGGCTTTCACCCCGCAGAAAGGCCGTTGAAATCATCGGTAAATGCGCCGCCCCGGAATACCGCAGCTACCTGCATGATTACCTGAACGCCGCAACAACCGGCCACATCGGGCATGATTTGTCAAGGGCTTTTGAATTGCACAGGAATTATTTGAGCAAGGGAAAAATGCTGGACTGAATAATATTGAAAGTCAAAACTTGAGTCCGAATTTCCTGATTTTCCTGTAAAGGGTGCTTCTTCCGACATTAAGGATTTTTGCTGCTCCGCTCATATTGCCGTTTGCCAGCCTGATCGCTTTCTGGTAAATGGCCTTTTCACTGCTCTCGATATTGAGTTTTTCCTGTAGCAGAGGATCACTAACCTGCAACTCCGGCGGATCCTTATAGAGCAATGCCATACGGAACTGCCCGGGCAGATCTTTCCATGTTATGAGATCTTCACCGCTGTTAAGCATGACAGCAAACTCTATGGCATTACGGAGCTCCCTTATATTGCCAGGCCAGGAATATGATTTAAAATTCTTCATCATCTCCTCGTCAACACCTTTCACTTTCTTTCCCATGATTTCATTGAAATATTCGATGAAATAACGGACGAACTCAGGGATGTCCTCGACACTTTCGGAAAGCGGCGGAAGACTTATGGAGGAGACATTCAGGCGATAATACAGGTCCTCTCTGAATTCACCTTTTTCGATCAGTGCCGGTATCTCCTTGTTTGTGGCTGCTATAATCCTTATATTTATAGGGGTGCCCTTGCTCTCCCCGATACGTGTAATTGTGTGTTCTTCAAGAAGTCTGAGAAGTTTTGCCTGCAATTCCACAGGCATGTCGCCGATCTCATCAAGAAAGACCGTCCCCTTGTCTGCGGACTCAAGCTTACCAATACGCCCCCCCTTACTGGCGCCTGTGAACGCGCCTTCGGCATAGCCGAAAAGCTCGCTTTCCGCAATTTCCCTTGGAATTGCAGCGCAGTTGATGGCTACAAACGGATGTTTCTTCCTGTTGCTGGCGTTATGGATACTATGTGCAAACATTTCCTTGCCTGTACCACTCGGGCCGTATAGAAGTATATTCACAGAAGTTTTCGCGGCGCGCATTGCCAGTTCTTTAGCCATGACAATATTTGAAGAACGCCCGATAATATTGTCGAAGGTGTATTTTGCTTCTGAAACAGTCTCATTATCCGTACCGCTCCTCTCTCCTTTTTCATTGAATATCAGTATATTGCCTAGAAACTCATCGGTTTCACTGTATAGCGGAACTTTTTCATATGTGACATCAAGATGCCGATCGGCAATATGGATTTCCATTTTCTTGTCAGTGCAGGCGATGGCGCTCTCGGCGATTTCTTTAACTGAAGGCTTAAAGGAAGCAAGATTATCCAGATTCTTCTCTTTCCCGCTCATGTTAACGAAATCGAAAAATTCCATTGCAGTAGGATTCATTTGGCGGATATACCCGTTCCTGTTGACCATTACAATCGGCTTTAAATTATCATTGTATATGCGGGTAAACTGCTTTTTTAAATCCTTATAAAGTCCCTTGAACCGGTTGACCCTCAACTCCCTGTCATAAAGTTGAATTAGAAAAAGAATTACAATTCCCAACAGAAGTGCATCTGTTTCCGGAAGCATACCGATAAGGGACAGATATCCCTTCAACGTGCCGTCAGTACCGTAAAAAGGGGCGGCCGCCGCGGAAAAAGAATGAAACTTCTTCAGAAAATGCTCGGCTCCGTGACAAAACGCGGGCTGTCCACTTTTTATTGACATGGCGACGGCATTGGTGCCGGCATATCTCTCGCTGAGAGTCGAGGAGGCGAACATCCCTGAAGTTTTAAGGAGTTCTGAAATCTCCTGATTATATGAGGAAATCTCAAGGATTCTGCCGTCTGGAGAACATAAGAGCCAGGCAACCCTGGAAACTGAAATACTTTTAAGCGGTCCGTCTATAAGCGATTTTAATTTGGCTGTGAACTCATCCCCGAGGCGTGGAGTCAGATCGCTTGGGGGGAGAGACTGCTGGCTTCCAAACGGATCCAGTCCAAACTCTGCTGACCTCAACCAGCTTTCATAAATACATTCCCTCACAGGAGGCTTGTGGCGTTCTTTAATGAAGAGCGCCCAGTCGTTATTATTGGCATATCTCATGAAAACAATATAGTTTTTCACTCAAATAAATTCAAAGCATTTGTTTGAATGAAAAAATAGATCCCTTCAATCCAGTGCCTGATTGGATATTCGCGCCTAGTGTCCTGTATCTCAAATAAGCCTAAATAAAACGTGGGGATTTCGGATGGTCAGGCTGTCTGACTCCGCTAAGGCGATGCTGAAGCATCGTTGTGCGGAGGCGGACTGGCTGAACGCCGAAAGACTCACGCCGTTATGCGGTTATGCCTCTTTTTGCGCGGCCTTCGCCTTGGCTGGAACCAACGATGCTACGGCATCGCCTTATTCCAGCCAAGCCAAATCCGCATCAAAAATAGACATAATTTTATTCGTCTTATTTTAGATACAGGGCACTAGTTGCCAAGCCCCAGGAGACAGGATATAATTCTCTCTCGGCCAGTCACAATCATTATCTCGGCAGTAGATCCAAGTTTGAGGTTATAGGGTTCGTCCGTAATGGCGATTTCCACCGGATAATAAAAGGTGTCGTTTTTCTTAACCGGCATCTCGTCTATTTCCAAGACCTGCCCCTTGAAATACCCGAAGTTGTAATAGTTGTAGGAACGACTGTTTATCCTTGCCTTCTGTCCCGGGTGAATCTTGTATATCTTCCTTTCATCCACATATGCAACATACTTTTTCTGTTTAACACCTGTCATGCGGCAGAGCAAATCCCCCTTCTGGACATATCTGGAAGGCTTGTAAGGCATATGTATGACAATCCCTCCTTCAGGAGCCTTGATAGTGTAATCCGCCAGATGCTTTTCAAGCAGCTTTAGCTCCTTCCACCTGTTCTCCAATTTTATTTTAAGGAGCTTCATTTCATTTTCAGCCTGGCTGATGATTTTTTCACCCATGCCTTGGCTGACTTTTTTAAAATCGCTTTCAGCTTTTTCCTTGGTTGCCTTGCTTTTTATGTATTCAACCTCAACGTTTTCAAATTCTGTTTTAGAGATCACATTCCTGTCGAAAAGATCTTTGGATCTTTCCATTTTCCCCACAGTCTTATCTAGTCGCTTTCGTGCTTCATCCAGTTCAATTTCAATGTTCCGGTAATGTGTTGGCAAAGGATCTGTGCTCAGGAGCCCCAACGAATCTTCCTTGACCTTCAACTCCGCCTCTATCTCAACGATCGAACTTTTAATCATTTCTATTCTGTCTTCCAGCTCCGTGGAATCGAGCTTTAAGATGATCTCGCCCTCCTTCACACGAGCGCCGTCATCTTTCAGGATTTCAGTTATTTTCCCATCAACCATTGATTTGAACTCATAGTCATTTATCCCACCTACCTCGCCGTATGCGTAAACAACATCCTCCATCTTGAAGATGGATAGAAGGAGGCCACCTAAAACAATAATCAAGAATGTGACTAGGATCAGAATCCTGAAAACCTTGATTTTCTTATGCATGCTCATGATCTGGATTCCCCCCAAGGAAAGTTAGTAATTGCAGTAGACCTAGAAGTTTTTTATTTTTGGATTCCGCCCGATAGGCTTGAATATGGAGGCATGTTTATTAGCAGACAGTTTCTTCCTTTTCTCTTCGGACACTTCGTGCTTTTCATGGCTGTTCATTTCCGGCATCGCCTCGTCTTCAGGAAATTTCTCACAATCCCCATCCTGGTCATCAATCATTATCTTACCAGTAATTTTCCTGAATGCTCTCTCCTCCTGCGACAAATACATCTGACGATAAACCCCTTCTTCCTCGATAAGTTCGTCATGGGTGCCGGCCTGCTTAATCTCACCGTTCTCCATGGAAACGATCAAATCAGCATTTTTTATCGTGGAAAGCCTGTGCGCTATTATTATAGTGGTCCTGTTCCTCATGAGATGATCAAGGGCATCCTGAACCAGGAATTCAGAAACTGTATCCAGGGAGGAAGTCGCCTCATCGAGAATCAGCATTTTCGGATTGTTCAAAATAGCTCTGGCTATGGCGATCCTCTGCTTCTGCCCTCCGGAGAGCATGGCTCCATTCTCTCCGATTTCCGTTTTGTAGCCTTTTTCAAGCTTTTTCACGAATTCTTCTACATTTGCCATTTTTGCCGCTGATACGATTTCATCATGAGTGGCATCTTCCCTGGCATAAGCTATGTTTTCCTCAATGGTTCCGCTGAAGAGGAAAGGCTCCTGCAGAACCACCCCTATTTTCTCTCTGTAAGATTCTAGCGCAAGGTTTCTTATGTCATGACCATCGACAGTGATCACCCCACTGTTTACGTCATAGAATCTCAAGAGAAGATTGGCTATGGTGGATTTGCCTGAACCACTAGGGCCGACAAAAGCTATTTTACGTCCCGGGGCAATATCCAAGGAGAACCTCTTTATTACGGATTTACCGTTATAGCCGAAAGTCACGTCTTTAAAACTGATTTCACCTTTCATATCTTTCAGCGCAACAGGATTCTCGCATTCCACAATCTCTGGTATTGTATTGAGCAGCTTCATGATTCTCGAAGCACCCGCCATACCGTTAGATATTGTATTCGAGAGACCACTGATGGCAACTATCGGACCAAGCAACATGCCAAGATAAGTATAGAACGCCACAAACTCCCCGATTGTCATAGTGCCATTCATGACCATTGATCCTCCAGACGCAAGAACTACAAGAATACAAAGTATGCTTATCGCTTCCGCAAGTATCCAGAGGAACACACTGTTCATGTTGATGTTTATGGTAAGATCCAGAACAGGTCTCAGCTGTGAAACAAAGTTACGGTTTTCCGTACGTTCCTTGGCAAAAGTCTTCACTACCCTCACCCCGTTTATCGTTTCAGCAAGATTGGCGGAAATTTCAGACATCTTTTCGCTTAAATCAGTTTGCTGAGCTTGCATTATTTTCCTGAAATACATAAAGTTAGCAAGCTGCAAGGGTATCAGAATCAAACAGATCAGAGCTATTTTAGGGCTCATCACAAAAAGCACCCCAGTGATAAAGACAATTACGAATGTGTTCATTGCCACGGTTGCAAGACTTGCAAATATCATCTGTTCAAGCCTAGCGACATCGGAGATTATATTCGATATCAGTTTACCGGCCCTGTATTCAGTGTAAAAACGCAAGGAAAGGTTCTGAAGATGTTTAAAAAGCATTTTCCTTATATCGAACATCAGCCTCTGTGATATATAAAACAAGAAGTAATGACTAATATAAAAAAATATTGAACGTATTGCATAAATAAGTATAATGGAGCCAAGTATCGCATAAAGGAGCCCGAAATCAGACGCTCCAAGAACTCGGTCTATTATTATTTTCAACATCCAAGGCAGAGCTAATCCCAAATTGGCAAAGATTATTAGACTTACAATGCTACCAGCTATCAGATATCTATATGGCTTTAAAAGCTTTATAAAATATATATTTTTTTTCATTTTTTTGTACAATCTCTTTTATTTGCAAAACTATCTAGCATAAAGCATTCCATATTAATTACAATTTGCGTATTTAGCTTATCATCAACATGATATACATACAACTATAAAACTCCAGGGAATTTTTAGCTTACATCTCGTCCCACTACTGGCACACATAGACATATAAACACCATTATTAAATTCATATAATATTGCACCGTATACCTTTACAAATAATTCCACAAATGGCACACTTCATTTCTAATATGGCACACTTATTCTTTTTATTAAAAGAATTACATTACGCAAAGCCCCTTGGTTACATCCCCCCCACAGGCAGGAAAGGTTGAAAACATGACGGAATGCCCTGTATTTGCTGCCACACAACTGGCAGGGGAAGTTTAAACTGATATAGTTTTTCAAAGAAACTATAAATACTGGACAGATATGCGCAATTCACAAAAAACCATCACCTTCATTGAAGTCAATTCATCGTATTCACACACGATGCTTTCCTATGGATACCTGCGGGCATATACTGAAAAAATGCTGTCTGGCTGGAAATGGAATCATTTCGAGACAACCATAAATGAGGACGGGGATGCCATCCTAATTAAAATATTATCGGTCAATCCGGCCATAATCTGTGCCACGTTATACCTTTTCAACCATGAATACACCGTCAGGCTCCTCAAGAAACTGAAAAGACTTCTCCCGGAATGTAAGATTTTCCTCGGTGGCCCGGAATTCCTTGGCCACAACGAAGATTTCCTACGGAAGAACCCCGAGGTAAACGCTGCAATCCGCGGAGATGAGAGCACTTTTCACGTCATTCTGGCAAATCTTAACAAGCTAGATAAATGGAAAAAGATTCCAGGCTTGTGCTATATCCATAAAAACAAATATTTCGACGTCGGCTTTGCGAAGTTCGCAGATGAGCTTGACGAGAGCCCTTCCCCATATGAAAAAGGCTATTACACATCAGGCAGACCTTTTTACCAAATTGAAACATCTCGTGGCTGCAGAGGTAAATGCAGTTTCTGCACCAGCGCACTATCAAATGGTACAGCCTTTTTCAGCATTTCAAGAATAAGAAATGAGATTGAAGCGCTGAGCAATGCCGGCATTTGTGAAATCCGTATTGTTGACCGGACTTTCAATGAGGAAAAGAAACGTTCACTGGAACTCCTTAAAATGTTCAGGCAGTATCCTGAAATAAGATTCCATCTTGAAATAAATCCGGCGCTTGTTGACGAGGCAATACTGAAGGAGTTAAGCCTATTCAAATCAAAACGCCTCCACATCGAGGTCGGAATACAAACTTTCTGCTCAAAAAGCCTCAAGTCGGTTAAAAGATACGGCTCGCCAGAGAAAATGCTTTCAGGATTGGAAAAGCTCTGCAGCCTTGGAAACGCCGAACTTCATGCCGACCTCATTGCCGGTCTGCCGGAGCAGAAATACACAGATGTCCTGAAGGATGTGAAAAAGCTCATCGCAGTAAATCCCCACGAGATCCAGCTCGAAAATCTAAAGATACTTCCAGGCACATCAATCTCTCTCAAGCCTTCAGCGGGAACTGTCTGGAACCCCCTGCCCCCGTATGAAGTGCTGAAAACAAAAACAATGACCGCCAGCCAGCTCCAATCGACAAAACACCTTTCAAAAATGCTCGATTCCTATTTAAATATTCCGAGATTGAAAAACCTGATCCGATTCGCGTGCATCCGAGATAAATCGTTCATTGAAAAGTTCCTCCGCTATCTCGAAACTAATTCTGATCCGACCCAGAAACACCATCTTGACAAAAGACTTCTCCTGCTTAAAGATTATGCAGATAATAATGACAAGCTTATTGCGGAACTCATAATTTTCTTCTGGCTATCCTCAGGATTCCCCCCTGATAAGTTCGGATTAGAGTCAAAAAGATTCAAACAGGCTGGGAATGCAGTTTTTCCTGATAATATTAATATTTACACGTCCAGTGAAAATATTTCCCCATCAAAAATAATTGAAAAAGAATTCAGATTCAATGCCGGTGATTTATGGCTAAACCCGGAATTAGAATTAATAGAAGATAAATTCAAATATCTCTTCTACACGGCCCAAGGCAGCAGGGTCGTGAAGATTCAGAGTCATCCTGCGGGATGACGGATGGATGGATTGTTGGATGAATGGATGATTGGGTTTGAGTTAAAAGAAAATCTAAAAGAGCTCCTGTATGCAAAAAACGGAAAAGTCATTTTGCGAATTTATCACAGGATTGTTCTATGCTTATGTCTTTGATAAGCAACCATCCAGCAATCCATTCATCCAATCATCCATGGGACGGAAATGCACATGAACGAAGAACCAGAAACATTTGTTCCCAAACCCGCAAAGTCACCGGAAATCACCGGGGATATGTCATGCAGGGAGGCGGCGCTCCGCTCCTTTGATTTTTATTTCCGAAACCTCCTATGGAATGAGAGAGGGACTCGTATCGGAAAAGATCCTGAATTCCTTCATTATCTTCGTGTAGCTTCAAAACGGCTCAGGGTCGCCTTAACCTTTTTTGAAAAATATTTTCCTGAAACCGAGATTTCCCATTATAAGATGAATCTGAGATCGCTGGGCCCTGTATTCGGCAAAGCAAGGGATACTGATGTTTACTTGGAATTCCTCAAAGACAAAGCTTCAAAGATCATGGGGCCGGAAGAACTCAAAGTCTTCAACAAGTATATAAACTTTTTTCTCAGAAGAAAAAAGTTGCGTCAAAAAGCCGTTTTAAAGAAATTGGATTCGGAAGAATATAGGCTGTTTATAAAAGAGTTCTCAACTTTCATTTCCCACAATCCCCTTTCTGAAAGAGAGATTGTCGCATCTCCTGTAACTGAAATCATTGACAGGGAAATAGGGGCGAAAGTCAAAAAACTCATCAAACACTCAAGCAGGTTGAATTCAAAATCCTCGGACTCAAAGCTACACAAATTCAGAATAAGAAGCAGAAAACTCAGGTACAATGTCGAGATTTTCCTGAATATTGCAGGAAGTCAGGGAGAGAAACTGGACAGAATGCTAATCGAACTTCAGCATGCCCTCGGCTCTCATCACGATGCGGTGACGGCTGGGCAAATACTGAAAGACTACCTAAAAATCCACAAGGAATACCAAAACTCGAGAGCCCTGAAAAAACTCAGGAAGTTTCAGGAGGAACGGGCAATAAAATTCAGGAGGAAATTCTTTGGAATATTTTCTCACTCAAATAAATCCCTTTATGAATTTATTTGAGCGAGCAATATATCAGACGCTATCCTTCAATCTTTGAATAACCTTCTGATTTGCTTCGTAGAAGCACATCGCGTCGGGCGAGGATATGACGTTCTGCTTTGAAAGCTCCAAAAACTTCTTCCGTTTAACGGAATCACTCAGATATCTTTCAAGATATCTGACAAGTGTTCTCGGACTCAGCTCCTCGAATATATGCTGTCCGAACTCCTCGACATAGTCTGACGCCATTACGGAAATCAGATCCTTGCTCGGAGCCTTCATCCCCATTGAAACAAGGAAATCATGAACCATTTCCTGACATGTTATTTCATCGAAAAATGGAAATGCAAATCCCTTGCCGCGGCTTAAAATATTTGCAGGAAATTCGTAATTGGAAGCTATGATTACAGTTATATTCTCAGGCAGGACACAGCTTCCACCGATGTTTGTCCTGAAATAATACCAATCTATTTTCCTGGTGTCTACATCATCAAAAAACAAGACAAAGCGTCTGTTAGAACGTTTACCTAGGATTGCAATCAGGTCTACGAGGGGCTTTTCAAGCTCATTCGGCTCGCATAGGATAAGAGTCAGATTCTTAAAATAAAGGGAATAGGAAATTGTAAAGTGGGTCTTTCCAAGCCCTGGAAGACTGGATATTAGAAGCGGAAAATTCTCGCCTTTCTCTGAAAAAGCCGCAAGGTATTTCCTGAAAAAGTCCTTTGCTGCGACAAAACCATAGAACTTGTCAACCGGACGTACCGGTCCAATTTTAGCTGGAAAAAATCTTCCCTCTGAAAAACGGAAAACCCTGTCTCCCGAAAGAAAAGGATCCATCTTTTGAAAACGCTCCTGAAGTTCCGCAATCGGCACGGTATGCAAATCTGTTTTCGAATCGAATATTTCCGACAGTGAAAATTTCTCCCGGATGAAAGGCGTCAGCCTTGTCAGCGCGCTTATGCTTTTATCAAGGCTGAAAATAAGATCCGTATAATCCACGATGAGTTTGATTCCGGATTTAACCAGCCTGTCTCCGTGGGCAAGCTTGAATTTTATTATCTCCTCGTCCTTTTTCTCATTAATACGGCTCTGGTCCAAGGTTGTTGCCTCGATAATTGCCGCAATAAGAATATCATTGAAATTCTGCTTCCTGCATTGCGCCAGGAGAGAATTGATGTAATCAATTGAGTCTGGTTCTAAACTTACAACAGAGCTTGTCCTGGAGGCAGTCTGTGGGTTTTCGCGAAGCAGGTCAAGTTCGGAACTGATTGAAATCAATATCTTCGAAAAAAGATAAAGGAGTTCGCTGTTCCCGAGTTCCCTTATTTTCAACTCTTGTCCGGACATATGTTCGAACAGTACGTTGAAACTTGCAAGTGAATCGGTTGCCAGACTTTTAAGATTGGCTATGTCGCCCCGAACATCCTTCTCAGATTTTTTTCCATTTTTCTTACGCATGGCATTAATATAAGGGGATTTTTGAAATTTTCACCTCAAAGATTCATAAGAGCGGCATTAAATGGATTAATAAAAAAACAGCCGGAATATTAATATTCCGGCTGTTGCTCTCAATTATACAAATTCAGGAAGCTGCAGTTCAGCTCCCGATTTCTGCAAGTGCGGCCTTGCGGCTAAGGCGGATTTTTCCGCGGTCGTCAACGCCAATGACCTTGACAGTTATCATATCGCCTTCCTGGCAGATATCGGTAACTTTATTCACCCTGTAGTCAGCCATTTCGGATATATGAAGCAATCCGTCCTGTCCGGGAATCAGTTCGACAAATGCGCCGAATTCTTTGATTGACCTGACCTGGCCACGGTAGATTTTTCCGATTTCAACTTCAGCCGTTATGTCCTGAACAGCTTTTGTCGCTGCGTCAAGGGCTTCCTTGTTAGCGGCAAAAATCTTGACACTTCCGTCATCATCTATGTCAATCTGCGCCCCTGTTGACTCGGTAATGCCGCGGATAACACTTCCGCCGGGACCGATAAGTGCGCCGATCTTCTCTGTGTTTATTTTCAGGCTTACTATACGTGGAGCATATTTGCTCATCTCGGTTCTTGGCTCCGAAATACAGTCAGTCATCACTTTCAGGATCTTAGTTCTTGCTTCGCGGTTGCGGAGCATGGCGGCGTAGAGGAGATCAATTGAAACACCGGCAATCTTGAGATCCAGCTGGAATCCGGTAATCCCTTTTGGGGTTCCGCACACTTTGAAATCCATGTCGCCGAAATGATCTTCAGCGCCTATGATATCCGTAAGGAGAATGTTCTTGTCTCCTTCGGAAATGAGACCGCAGGAAATTCCGGCAACCGGATCGGTTATCGGCACACCCGCATCCATAAGGGCGAGAGTTCCGCCACATACGCTCGCCATGGAAGTCGAGCCGTTTGAAGCCATTATTTCAGAAACACACCTTACGGTGTAAGGATAATCGACAGGTATAACCTGTGCGAGTGAACGCTCAGCAAGGTTACCATGTCCTATCTCCCTGCGTCCGGGACCGGAAATCCTTCCGACTTCGCCGACGCTGAAATTAGGAAAGTTATAATGCAGATAGAAGTTTTTCATATTCGATCCGCCTGTGATAGGATCGCTTTCCTGAGCATCACGCCCTGCGCCGAGGGTTACTATTACAAGCGCCTGGGTTTCACCACGAGTGAAAAGTCCTGTTCCGTGAACTCTAGGAAGAACACCAACCTCAGAAGTTATCTGACGGAGCTCGTCCATTCCACGGCCATCGGGACGAATACCTTTTTCGACAATTGCGAATCTGACAGTTTTCTCCACAAGATGGTCGAAACACATTTTGAGCTTCATATCAAATTCATCTACAGTCTCTTTAAACTTAAGGGAAAGCTCCGCGGCAAGCTCCTTGAAAATAACACCCAAGGCTGTCTGCCTCTCTTCTTTACCGGTGATAAGGCATGCTCCTTCAATCTTGCCCTTGCAGAAATTGTGGACAGCATCCTTAACATTGTCCGGAACAAGATGGAGAACCGGCTGTTTTTTCTTTCTTCCACCGACAGCCGCGAGTTCTTTCTGAGCCTGAATCTGTTTTTCAACAATTCCGTTCGCGAAAACCAATGCGTCGCGTAAAAGTTCTTCTGAACATTCCACTGCATCGCCTTCAATCATGATAACTTTCCCGGCCACGCCTGCATAAACAAGATCAAGCTTGCTGGTAGCCATTTCTGCATGGGTGGGGTTCGCTACAAATTTTCCATCAATATATCCGACGCGTAGGGCGCCGATAGGTCCGTTGAACGGAAGATCCGATAGCGTCAGGGCTACGGATGCGCCAAGGATTGTCAGGACATCGGATTCGTTTTCACCATCTGAGCTTAAAAGAAGGGCCTGTATCTGGATTTCATCGAAAAATCCTTCAGGAAAAAGAGGCCTTACTGGACGGTCAGTCATCCTGCAAGTTAAAATTTCTTTTTCACTAGGTCTTCCTTCCCTCTTAATATAGCCACCGGGAAAACGGCCCGCAGCACTGTACTTTTCACGATAGTCGACCTGCAGGGGGAGAAAATCCGTGCCAGGTTTTGCAGCGCCTGAACAGCATGCTACAAGTACTACAGTTTCACCGAGCTGAAGTATGCAAGATCCATTGGCAAGATTCGCAAGTTTTCCGGTTGAGATCTCCATGATACGGCCGTTGCCGATATCAACATTCACTTTCTTTTCACTCATTTCAATACCTTTTCTGTTTTACTGAAGTTTATTTTCAGTAATTGTTTTTAAAAACAAGAAGTAAACAAGGTGATTGAAAGCAGAAGAGAATAACAAGAATCAGAACAACCATAAATATGGCGGAATCGCGGTATCAAGTTCCGATTCTTGTATACGGAGCCTGATAGCGGCCGAATTCCACTCAGATTTCCACGGCTGTCGCTGGTCTGTTAATATTCTGCTTTCAGTCAGACTGAAAACTGCTTATTTATTTTTTCTTATATTCAGTTCTGTTGTAAGAGACTGATATTTTTCGTGATTCTTCTTATTCAAATAGCTCAGGAGCTTGCGCCTTTTGCTGACAATATCCATCAAGCCTTTTCTTGAGCTTATGTCTTTCTTATGGGTTCTGAGATGTTCCGTAAGTTCGTTAATCCGTTCGGACATAAGGGCGATTTGGACTTCAGAAGAACCTGTGTCTCCTGCTTTCCTTCCGTATTTCTCCATCACTTCTTTCTTTGCACTTACATTCATGAAATCTATAAATCCTTATATTTTCAACACTTTTTAAAATCAAAAGCAGTAAAAAATTTAAACCAAAATATGTTTTTTACAATATGGATATAAAAAAAAAGAGAAGATTTTATTCTTGTTTGGTAAAATACGGATGAATAATTATATTGTCTTATACTAAAAGATTTAATTCTTACAGAGTTTTATAATTTATGAATGTAATCGAAACTAGGAATCTTACAAAATATTACGGCCATTTTATCTGGAAAAAAAAGGAACCCTCCCTTGACAAGCTTACAATCGAGATACCCGAAGGCTCAGTTTTCGGTTTCCTCGGGCCAAACGGCGCAGGCAAAACAACAACAATCCGACTCCTCATGGACCTCATCAAACCTTCCGCAGGAGAAGCTCTTCTTTTTGGTGAATCCCCGGACAATCTTGACATTAAAAGGCATATAGGGTTCCTGCCCGACAACCCTGTATTCAGCTCATATCTTTCCGCATATGAATTCCTTGACATTTGCGCAAAACTGCTGAGAATCCCCTCGGCGGATCGCAGGAATCGCATCAATGAAGTCTCTGAAATTGTTAAGATGACAAAACACCTCAAGTCCAAGCTCGGCGGCTTCTCCCGTGGAATGACCCAAAGAATAGGAATTGCCCAAGCAATCTTAAACCGCCCAAAACTCCTCATCCTCGACGAACCGCTTGTCGGTCTAGACCCACATGGAAGGCAGGAACTAAAGGATATAATACTTGAACAGAAGCGGAATGGCACAAATGTTTTCTTCTCCAGCCACATCCTCTCGGATGTTGAAAAAATGTGCGACCGAATCAGCATATTATATCAGGGGAATCTCCTCTGCTACGGAAAACTGGAGGACCTGCTTTCTCAGACGGGCTCAAGAGTGCATATAAAACATGGCGAAGACGATATCATAAAGGATCTCATTCCGGAAGCTGCCGGGACGATGCGCCATGCGGATGGAAGCTGGGAGCTTGTATTCCAAAGCAAATCTGAAATCAATTTTAGGCTGAACGCAATAAGGGAACTTCATCCGAATTCAATAACTATAACACCGTCCCGAGAGAATCTTGAAGATTTCTTCTTCAGAAAGATTGAAAACGCACAGAAAATTGAATAGATTAACCAGATTAGGTTTTATAAATAAGAAAAAACTTGAAAGGGGCCTGTAAAGATGAATGAAATAATGGCAATAGCCGGAGGCACTTGGAGAAGAATCCTCAGAATGCGCGTGGTTTATTTCCTAATCCTGTGCGTACTAATTCTGATTGGAAGCGCCTACAATTACGACATCCTATCGATGGGGATGCACAAACAGCTGATGGTTGACGTATCACTTGTTTTAAACACAATTGCTGCAATCCTGATAGCCGTTTCAATCACTTTTGAAATTCCAAAAGAGTTGAAAGAAGGAGTTGCGTCAACGCTGCTCTCAAAACCTCTCGGCAGGACACAATACCTCGTTGGAAAGCTTGTCGGAATAATTATTACTGGGATTGTAATAACAGGTCTGATAACCCTCGGTTTCATGTTTGTATTCAACACCGCTTTTGGGGAAGTTACCTCCTCAATGCTGAAAGGCCACATCCTCGTAATGGCAAGCGTCATACCAATGTCCGCAATCGCAGTTCTTTTTTCAGTCTTCATTCCAGATTTCCTCGCGGCTACAGCCACTGTGGTAGCAATTTGGTTCGCACATGCTACAGCATCTATATCCGGCGTGAAACTATTATATGGCGGAATACTTCCCGATCTGAACCTCTATAATCTCCGAGCAGAAGCGGTTTACGGAGGAATAAGTTCGGGGTATATCCTTGTCGCACTTGTCTGGGGCATCGTTTTCAGCGTTTTTGCAACAACCCTAGCAAGCCTTATATTCAGCTACAAGGACCTTAAATAATCCAAAATACACGAGGAGACATAGGAAAAATGAAAAAATCACTGATTGTTCATATTCTAGTAATGGTAATAGCAGCGGCCGCCGGATCTTTCATAGCATCAACGTTGCTCATTGATCAGAATAAACTGTCTTCAGCCAGAATAAAGGTTGGACAGAAACCGGCATGCGGCTTCAATAAATTCATCGCAGATGTCCAGTGGATGCTCTTCATAAACTACTGCGGATCGATTGACTCAATCAAAGATGAAAATGTAAATGAAGTCTACACACGGCTGGCATCAATAATCAGGAATGATCCTGACTTTGAAAAAGCCTATGAAATAGGCGCACTTATGATATCCATCAAGTCTTCCGACAAAGCTGTAGAGCTCCTTAAGATAGGATGCGACAATCCAAGATTGAGTACAAACTGGAAAATCCCATTCCTTGCAGGATTTATCCTTACTCATAATGTCGACAAGAAAGATTTGCCTGAGCTTACCAAGAAACTGAAAACTGATGCCGAAGGCTTCTTTGAAATAGCTGCAAAAAGAAGCTCTCCGACGCCGGAACCTCATATCATATCATCTCTAATGAGGGCAAAAGCCGCAAAACTTGGTAAGACATGGAAAGCTAAAGGGTCAAAAGACTCAATACAGATTGTCAACGATAAACATGCTCTTCTCTGCGCGTGGATAAACGAAGTGAACAGCTATAAAGGTAAATCTCCTAATGACGACATGGCCTCTGGTTCAATTGTTCAGAATTCCACAAAGGATATGACCCAGAAAATACTCGGAATCGCAGCCAACCTTAAAAACGAGCATCCCGACGACCAGAATATCGCAAAGACAATAAATGAACTTAAAACCACTCTCCTCAAGGGGCAGAACTTCTGCGGAAAATGCCTGACGGTCTATGCCGCCGGCGACAAGTACTGCTATTCCTGTGGACAGAAGGTTATTGTCTATGGCGCTTGCGATAAATGTGGTGCTGTGAAAAAAGGCAACCATTGTTCCGCATGCGGAGAGCCCAAGGATGAAAAGAAACAATAACGTCTGTTTAATCACATGAGTTTTAATAGAAGAGCCGTACCAATTCTTTTTGTTGCGGCTCTTTTTTTATATTTCTACACCGAATCAGTTTTAAGGCAGACAACCCTTAACAGGCTTAAAACTCCCAAATTGAACGTTGAAGTTGTACTTTCCAAACTACCTCCATCAATAAGAAACAATGCGAAAAGAAGCCTGGAAATCGCAAAGCTCAAGGATGCAGTGACATACGCCTTGACAGAAAGGGAGAAGGTTGCTGCAATGTCGGCATTGGCCTTTGCCATTGGCAACAAGAAGGAAATGGAAAAGCTTTACATGGAGATCCTGAAATGCCAGAAGTATCCTGAATCTGTTTCAGCGTTTGCATATTTTCTAATTGATGACAGGCCTGATTTGTCTGTTTCGATAAAGGATTATCACCACTACATCCAGAAATGCCCTAGGGCTTCACGATATAATATATGGATGCAGGGACTTGCAAAGCTGGAATCCAAAAAAGTACAACCATTTGTATTGAAGGACTACTTAAGACCACTTATTTCAGAACAACCTCCATACAGCGATTATATTTCAATATATGACAAACTCTCTGAACTTGCAGCAGCAGCAAAAGACGATGATCTGCTTGAAAAAGCTGGAATGATGCAGGAACAGGCCTTGACTAGGCCCTCCAGCGGCGA
Source organism: uncultured Victivallis sp. (assembly GCA_964540865.1). Classification (GTDB taxonomy): domain Bacteria; phylum Verrucomicrobiota; class Lentisphaeria; order Victivallales; family GWF2-50-93; genus GWF2-50-93. The sequence goes on along the minus strand of CAZION010000038.1, from coordinate 26,549 downwards.
GGAACTTTCCAGGAACGAAAGGAATAAGAAATGATCGGGAGAATTTTAGCTATTGCCGAACTTACGTTCAGAAAACTGAAGGAACCTGCATTTATTCTGCTTTTCATCTTTGCCGCGGCCGCGGCTTATAATATATCCGAAATGGAAGTTCTTTCATTTCAGAAAGACAATCTTATCCTGTCCGAACTTTTGTCTTCAGGCAAGGGAACACCACCGCTAACCAGTTTCCTTTTCATAACCTCCATGACCCTTCTGCTTGGAATATTTGCCGGAGCGACAGACATACCTCGCGATATCGAATCAAGAATGATTTCAGTACTTGTAGGCAAACCCATAAGAAGAACCGAGTACCTGATAGGCAAATATGTAGGGCTATGTCTCATGTGCATAGTCTTCTTTTTCATCGCTGCGCTAAGCGCAAACGTGGGACATCTGATTAAAACCGGGCATCTTTATCCGTTACAGCTAATAACAAGACAATTACTGCTGGTGTTGTCAATATTCCCATTCGTTGCGATGACAGTGATGTTCTCATGCTTCTTCAACGATGTCGCGGCCATGATCATGGCGTCAGTATATCTTATTTTTTCAGTTTTCTTCTCCGCCATACCACTAATAGTTGAAATGCTTCCTAAAAGTGTTTCCGTTACATCCTATCTCTATTTCATCTATTATCTTTTCCCAAATTTCTTCTTCTACTTCCAAACATATAAAATCATAGGGCTTATATCAATATCGCTCATAATCTATTCCTTCTCAGTTACCGTGCTTTTCCTGCTCATAGCCTCAATTAGAATAAATTCGCGCGACATGCTGGCTTAAGAAGACATCAAGTTTGCAATTGATTCATTAAGAAAAAGGAGCCCTTAGGGCTCCTTTTTTTTATTCATACAAAATGTCTTTGTAGGATTTACCTGGAGGGATCATTGGCAGGACATGTTCCTGATATTCAACATGCACATCTAGAACAAACGAACCCTTTGTTTCAAGCATTTCACGGATTGCGTCTTCCAGATCCTCTTTTCTGTAAACTTCACGGCCAGGAATCATGTATCCTTTTGCGATAGTCACAAAATCAGGATATGGACGAGAGACGCGCTCATTTTTCAGGACGGTGTTGCCACGGCGGCTCCCGTAAAAACGATCCTCCCACTGCGCAACCATCCCCAGATGCTGATTATTGAGGATTATAGTCTTTACATCTATTTCCTCCATATGAAGGGTGCCAAGTTCTTGGATATTCATCTGGAAGCTTCCGTCGCCATCAATATTGACAACAAGCTTGTCTGGCATTGCGGCTTTCGCACCCATGGCGGACGGAAAACCGAACCCCATTGCCCCAAGCCCGCCGGAAGCAAGCAACTGGCGCGGATGTCTGTATGTGTAATACTGGGCAGCCCACATCTGATGCTGTCCTACCCCGGGCACAATAATCGCCTCTCCGTTCGTGAGACGGCAAAGGGTCTGCATGACATGCTGGGGCTGTATTTTCCCACTTTCCTTATACGTGAGCGGGAATTTCCGTTTCCATTCACCTATTTGGCGGAACCAGTCTGCATATTGCTTCCTTAACGGCTTTTTATTAAGGGCGTCAAGAACATCCTTGACATTCGCAACAACTGCAATATCGGCGGGAACATTTTTGTTTATCTCAGATCTGTCAATGTCAACATGAATTATTTTTGAGTTGACAGCAAATGTACTGGTCGGGCCGGTCACACGGTCGTCGAATCGGGCTCCGAGTGCAATAAGCAGATCACATTCGTTCGCTGCGTTATTTGCGTATACAGTGCCATGCATTCCGAGCCACTTAAGGGAAAGCGGATGGTCCTCCGGAAAACAGCCAATTCCCATGAGGGTGGTTGTCACCGGGATATTATACGCTTCTGCAAAAGTCCTTAATGCGTCAGAGGCACCAGACGTTATTATTCCGCCACCAGCATAGATGCACGGGCGTTTGCATTGATCAATAGAATCACGAACTGCTTCAATATCAGCCATGTTTATCGCATGATCCGCACGATAACTTCGCTCTGTCCTCTTTTCTGGAAAATGCGGGATGCAAACCTGCTGCTGCACATTTTTGGGGAGATCAATCAGAACAGGGCCCGGACGGCCACTGTTCGCCAGGTAAAACGCCTCGGCAAAAACTTTTGGAATCTCGCTTGCATCAAGAACAAGATAGCTATGCTTGACTATCGGCCTGGTTACGCCAATGATGTCTATCTCCTGGAATGCGTTCTTCCCGATAAGCTTCGAGCTAACCTGACCCGTTATGGCCACAAGTGGGATTGAATCCATGTAGGCATCGGCTATTCCGGTAATGAGATTGGTTGCACCGGGTCCGCTGGTCGCCATGCAGACACCAGTTTCCCCTGTGGCCCGTGCAATTCCGGCTGCTGCAAACGCCCCACCCTGTTCATGTCTGGGAAGTATGACCCTGATGTTTGAATCTTGAAGAGCCTGGTGGAGCTCCAATGCCGCGCCTCCGGGATATGCGAAAATTATCTTCACATTGGCACGTTCAAGGCATTTAATGGCTATCTGTGCACCTCTCATCGGCTTGTGCCGACCGTCATCTTTCAATTGTTTCTTCATTTTTGCCTTTTATTTTTAATTCGGGCTAATATCCTACCTCGTTGGATTCACTTTTCAATATATCCTGATTAAAAAATCTTCATTTAAATTTGATGTTGACTATTTTTTATGATGATGTCTTTTATACGATGTTCAGGGAAAAATAAGGTGGAAACAATGATTTGGCTTTTGACAATATTTTTTTTTCTGTCGCTTGTAGGCATATCGCTGCTCGCATTAAAATTCTTCAGGATAAAAAAAGCTCTTGCCGCGTCCGAGTCTGACCTTATAAGAAAATCCGACGAATTTAATCAACGGCTCTCAGAACTTACCGAATCAAGTTGCAAACTGGAGTCGGAGAATAAAAGACTTCTGGACATCCAGTCGGAGCAGCAAGAACATATTGACAACCTCAAGAATGCACTGAAACCTGATTCTTTCGACGGATTCTTCCCCATCTGCTCAAACTGCAAGGATATCCGGGATCCCAAGGGCTATTGGCATTCCATCGAAGAATACATACAAAGCCTTTCCGAAGCTGACCTTTCGCACAGCCTGTGCCCGGAATGCGCAAAAAAATTGTATCCAGACCTTTTTGACGGCAATAACAAGGCGATCTGCCTCAAATGGAAAACAGGCTCCGACACCCCAATGTGATTTGAGATTTCCGGAAATCAATTCCGAGGGTAAGTGGAATCGGAACGCCGGCAACTTGCCGGCATGACTTCTCCTAAATATCGTCATCCAGACAATATGCCACCAAGTTGGTGGCGTTCCATGTATCTAGAATTCTGCTTACCGCCAAGCAGTGAAATTCATCTGGTGATACCAATAGTCCACATTGACGGTTCTTGTAGTATTGCCGGCAGATTTAACGATAAGTATTCGCGGGCCGGTATCTCTTCCGGCGGAGGCAGGAATGTTTGTTGCAACTGTCGCGACACTGGCGCCGTTGATATAATAAGTCACGGAAGTTCCAGCGGCATTTACAACAGCTTTGAGCACTACCCAAGCACCTGCGGTTACCACTACACCTGAATTTGTTGTCGTTCTAGCGCTGTTGTTTGAAGTGACACACTGCCAATTGGTTCCAGACACCAACCTGTCATAAATAAAATAAACTCCATTAACTGCATCTTTCGTGACAGCGTCGTGAAGTCCGACGGCAAAAGCGAATTCCTGAGCTGCTGATGAAAGCGTGACGACATTGACTCTCGCCTCCAACGTAAACTCCCCTTTGCCAAGAATAAAACCTGCCGCCGACCTATACAAACATGCTCTTTCAAGGGGTCTTCTGGCGCTGAAAGTGAGAACGCCTTGCGCATTGTCTGCGGGGGTAACAGTGGCCACGGTCTGGGTTCCTGTGACATTGTCTGCCGTCCACACTATTGCAGTAGTATCATTAGTTTCAAAATCATCGAAGAAATAGGAGAATGTCCTTTGATCAATAACAGCATCATTTACGAACGACACGTTTCTCTTTGTCCCTGAACCCTGGGTAAGGTAAATGTTAACTCCGTCGTATTCGACCGCTCCCGCCTCTGGAGTCGTAAGACTAATTCCGTCTGTGAGTTTAAGCGGTGCAGTGCTTGCCGTGGCTGTTCCAGCCTTGAGCTGTAATGCCGCAGTTGGCGCATTGACACCTACTCCAACCCGGTTGTTAGCCTGATCAATTACGAGCGTGTCGCTGTCGAGATTCAGGTTTGAACTCAGCGTCCAAGCTCCGCCGGTCGGAAGGGCTACAGCCGGAAGATTTGCCGTGTCGGTCGGGACATTTGAAGCGTTTCCGACGAATACGTGATTCTGCACGAGGGCAGATGAGGTGAAAACAGATTTGTCTTCCCATTGCGGGTTACCGGCACCGGCCCCATCAGTTGTAAGCACCTTATTTAATCCGCCGTCTGCGATCTTCGCAGGTGTGACATTGTTGTCCAATATTTTTGCAGTGATTACACCATCGTCTTTGACTTGGAGTTTATTTGTGTTGATTTCAATTCCTGAATTGTCAACATTTACGGCAACCGTTGCTGCGGTGCCCTCACCTGCGGCACCGGTGACTGTGGTGGCTCCTGCTACGGTTGCTGCGACGGTCTCGACATAGTTTCCTGTAGTATCAGTGCCGAGAACAACGGAATTTGCCTGAATTGCCGCTACTCCGGTATTGGAAATGGTGACATCTCCTGAGATGGTCTGTGCGGCGGCTAGATTTGAACCGTTTCCGATGAGCACATTGCCGTCCGACAGTGTCACTGAATTGCTCGCAGGATCTATTGTCTTGCTTGTGATCACCTGGCTTCCGTCCAGAGTTGCGATATTCGCAACTGACGTTGTGTTCGTGCCGTCGCTCAGGTTGCCGCTCAGGAAGACATTGGTCCATCTTTTCGTGCCTGAACCGAATGCCGTAGAGCCGTCGGTCGCCGGTAGAATAGCGATGTTTGCTGCGACATTTTGCAGATTAGTCAGTTCACGCATCGCGCCTCCAATCCCCGCACTTACAGCAAATGGAACCGCCTGAAGTTTTTCCCGTGGTGAAAGATCCCCAGCAGCAATTGTAATCTGGACATAAAGACTATCGCTTGAAGCCAGCGTCTGCGTCAGATTGTCATAGGTTCCGCCACCACCAGCGTCATCGCCAACAACCACCGAATATATACCGTCAGTGACAGTGACCTGATTTCCAAGCGCGGCAGTGTTGCGATCAACATATAACGCGGTTCCTAAGACAGCCGCATCATAGATTGTGACTGTCATATCGATATTGCCGTTGACTATGTTGCCGGTCGCGTCCAAGAGTTTTCCAGAATACAGGATAGTCCCCGGAGCGGCGAAAGATGGAAGAGAAAAAAAGAGAACCAAAATTATCGAGGCGATAATTGAAAGTAAAAACTTTGTTCTTTCTTTTTTCATTTTCACCATCGCTCTTCTATATCGTATCGGCGCGAACTAGATCCGCCCTGGTATTTTCTTCTCCTAGTGTAGTGTTCGCCGTGTCGGCAAAGGGTGTTTTCTCAATTCCGCTTGCCCGAAACGGGCAACACTACATCAAATATGAATGCAAAACAAAATGTGTTGCCTTCAAAGAATTCAGCTTATCTCGATGCCATGAATCTGATTTGGCGATACCAGTAGTCTACACTAACAGTTCTTGCAGTAGTGCCTGCGGATTTCAGCAGAAGTATTCGGGAGCCGGTAACTCTTCCAGCAGCTGTCGGGATGTTTGTAGCAATTGTCGCAACACTTGCATCGTTTATATAATAAGTCACCGAGGTTCCGGAGGCATTTACAACAGCTTCAAGCCTCACCCAAGCACCAGCAGTCACAGGCACGCCTGAATCCACAGTTGTCCTGACACTATTGCTGGCAGTGACGCACTGCCAGTTGTTTCCGGACACCACCCTGTCATAGATAAAATAAACTCCGTCAACCGCATCTTTTGCGGTATTCAGCGGGCTGTCATGAAGTCCAGCGGCAAAAGCAAATTCCTGGGTTGCAATGGAAAGTGTTGTAACCCTAACTCTTGACTCGAATGTAAACTCACCCTTGCCAAGCATTATACCTGTCTGCGACCTATACAAAGACGAACCGCCGTTAGCTGCCGTCCTAGTGCTGAAGGTGATAACTCCCAGGGCATTATCGGCAGGGGCGACAGTGGCAACAGTCTGGTTTCCCGTTGTAGTCCCAGTATTCCCGGCCGTCCACACTAATCCGGTAGTGGCCGCAGTTTCAAAATCATCAAAGAAATAGGAGAATGTCCTGGGATCAATTACAGCATCATTCACGAATGACACGCTTTTCCTAGTCAGGGAAGTCGGGGTAACATAGAGGTTCACACCGTCGTATTCGACAGCGCCGGCTTCCGTTGTTGCCAGACTGGCTCCGCTTGTAAGTTTGAGGGGGGCGGTGCTTGCCGCAGCTGTTCCGGCCTTGAGATGAAGTGCTGACGTAGGGGCGTTGACTCCTATTCCAACCCTATTGTTTGCCTGATCAATTACGAGCGTGTCGCTGTCGATATTCAAATTTGAAGTCAGTGTCCAAGCGCCACCTGTCGGAAGGGATACAACTGGAATATTAGCGGTGTCGGTCGGGACATTTGAAGCGTTTCCGACGAATACGTGATTCTGCACGAGGGCAGATGATGTGAAAATAGATTTGTCTTCCCATTGCGGGTTGCCGGCACCGGTCCCATCGGTAGTAAGTACTTTATTAAATCCACCGTCTGCGATTTTCGCAAGTGTTACGTTGCTGTCGAGGATCTTAGCGGTAGCCACCCCACCGTCTTTGAGCTGGAGTTTATTTGTGTTGATTTCAATTCCGGAATTGTCAACGTTTACGGCTAATGTTACTGCAGAAGTTTCAGTCCCTGAGTTTGCAATTGTGGTTGCGCCTGTGCCAGTATCCGCGAGTGTAGCAACATAATTTCCTGCCGTATCAGTGCCAAGAACAACGGTGTTAGCCTGAATTGCCGCCACTCCGGTGTTTGAAACGACGACATCTCCTGAGATGGCCTGTGCGGCGGCTACATTGGAAACGTTTCCGATTAGGACCTTGCCATCACTCAGCGTCACTGAATTGCTCGAAGGCTCTATTGTCTTGTTTGTGATCGCCTGGCTTCCGGTCAAGGTTGCGATATTCGCAACCGTCGTTGTGTTCGTGCCGTCGCTCAGGTTGCCGCTCAGGAAGACATTGGTCCATCTTTTCGTACCTGACCCGAATGCCGTGGAGGCGTCAACCGCAGGGAGAATCGAGGTGTTTACTGCGACATTTTGCAGATTGGCAAGCTCGCGGGTCGCATTTGACGCACTTGAACTGCCAGAATTTACAGCGTATGGAACCGCCTGAAGTTTTTCCCTTGGCGAAAGGTCGACTGCACCAATCGTAATCTGTACATAAAGACTGTCACTGGAAGCAAGAGCCTGTAACAGATTGTCATAGGTTCCGCCACCACCAGCGTCATCGCCGACAACTACTGAATATATCCCGTCCGTAAGCGTTATCGGGTTTCCGAGGGCGGCAGTGTTGCGATCAACATATAACGCGGTTCCTAAGACAGCCGCATCATAGATTGTGACTGTCATATCGATATTGCCGTTGACTATGTTGCCGGTCGCGTCGAGAAGTTTGGCGGAATATACAATAGTCCCGGGAGAGGCTAAAGATGGAAGAGAGAAAATGAAAAAAAGGATTGCCACCACAATATTTGAAAATAAAAATGCAATTTCTTTTTTCATTTCACATCATCGCTTTTCTTTTAAAGTACCCGGACATGCCTGTCTTAAATTAGATGGCGAAAACTGCAACTTAGTAGTTTGAGTTCTCCTAACGCAATAAACAAATACACAAAATGCGTTGCCTTCAAAGAATTCAGCTTATCGCGAGGTCGTGAATCTGATCTGGTTATACCAGTAGTCCACATTGACAGTGCTTGCAGTAGTACCTACGGATTTCAGAAGAAGGATTCGAGGGCCTGTAACTCTATTTACAGCAGTAGGAATATTGGTTGCAATTGTAGCGACACTCACGTCATTTATATAATACGTCACGGAAGTTCCTGCCGCATTTACTACGGCTTTGAGTCTAACCCAGGTGGCTGCTGCTACCGGCACAGCTGAAGCTGTTGTAGTCCTGATGTTATTATTTGCAGTGACGCACTGCCAGTTAACCCCTGACACCGCCCTGTCATAAGTAAAATAAACGCCGTCAGTCGCAGTCTTAGCGGTATTGTCATGAAGTCCAACAGAAAAAGAGAATTCCTGTGCTACCGTGGAAAGCGCAGTTATATTAACCCTCGCTTCGAATATGTATTCACCCTTGCCAAGTATTGTACCGGTCAGCGCCCGATACAAACATGCCCTCCCGGTAGCGCTTGTCGATGTAGTGAATGTAAGAACCCCCAGCGCGTTATCGGTAGGTGTGACTATAGCGACTGCCTCAGATCCGGTAGCATTTGAAGCAGTCCAAACTATTCCGGTGGTGACCTGAGATTCAAAATCATCGAAGAAATAGGAAAATGTCCTGGGATCAATTACGGCATCATTCACGAATGACACGCTTTTCCTAGTCAGGGAAGTCGGGGTGACATAGAGATTTACACCGTCGTATTCGACAGCTCCGGCTTCCGTTGTCGCCAGACTGATTCCGCTTGTAAGTTTGAGGGGGGCGGTGCTTGCCGCAGCTGTTCCGGCCTTGAGATGAAGTGCCGCTGTCGGAGCATTATTTCCTATCCCTACCCGATTGTTTGCCTGGTCAACTACGAGGGTGTCGCTGTCAAGATTCAGGTTTGAACTCAGAGTCCATGCACCACCTGTAGGAAGGGCTAGAACTGGAAGATTTGCGGTGACAGTTGCGACATTTGAAGCGTTTCCGACTAAGATGTTGTTTTGCGCGAGAACAGAGGACACAAAAACAGTTTTGTCTTCCCATTGCGGATTACCAGCACCGGCCGCATCGGTTGTAAGCACTTTATTCAATCCGCCATCTGCGATTTTCGCAAGTGTAACGTTGTTGTCCAGGATTTTTGCGGTAGTCACTCCATCATCCTTTATCTGGAGGTTATTCCCGGAAATTGCGATGCTGGAGTTGTCAACGTTCACGGCTACTGTAACTGCCGCGGTCTCTGAGCCCGAGTTTGCAATTGTGGTGGCACCAGCGTCTGCGACTGTAGCGACATAATTTCCTGTCGTATCAGCGCCGAGGACAACAGCATTAGCCTGAATTGCCGCCACTCCTGTATTGGAAATGGCGACATCTCCTGAAATTGTTTGCGGTGCCGCGACATTGGAACCGTTTCCGATTAGGACTTTACCGTCCGTAAGCGTCACTGAATTATTTGCCGGATCTATTGTCTTGCTTGTGAGCGCCTGACTTCCAGACAAGGTTGCGATATTCGCAACGGTCGTCGTGTTTGTGCCATCGCTGAGGTTACCGCTCAGGAAGACATTGGACCATCTTTTCGTGTCTGAACCAAATGCCGTAGAGGCGTCGGATGCAGGCAAAATATCGGTATTTACTGCTATATTCTGAAGGTTGTCGAGTTCACGGGTCGCATTCGTCCCACTCGAACTTCCTGAATTAACAGCATATGGAACCGCCTGAAGTTTTTCCCGTGGTGAAAGCTCCCCCGCAGCAATTGTAATCTGGACGTAAAGATTGTCACTGGAAGCCAGCGCCTGAGGAAGATTGTCGTAAGTCCCACCACCACCTGCATCATCACCGACAATCACCGAATATATTCCGTCAGTGACCGTGACTGCATTTCCGAGTCCGGTGGTATTCCGATCAACATATAGCGCGGTTCCTAAGACAGCCGCATCATAGATTGTGACTGTCATATCGATATTACCGTTGACTATGTTGCCGGTCGCGTCCAAGAGTTTTCCAGAATACAGTATAGTCCCCGGAGCGGCGAAGGAGGGAACTGAGAAAATGAAAAGAAGAATTATTGAGGTGATAATTGAAAGCAAAAATTTTGTTTTTCCTTTTTCCATCTTAAACCATCGCTTTCCATACTTTTAAAAGTGAAACCGGCATTCAGCCTGGAGTTCCAAGATATTTATATTATGTCGCCACCCTGCTGTGGCTTGTCGTTTTTTCTATACATCCCTGTTTTCCCAAGGCTGCTCCGTAGGTCTACAATATATCGCCTCCTGCGGAGGCTTTCCAATGCTTGTAGTTAATGCATTTCTGCGTGTTTCCAGTTTTTTAAAGAACACAACCAATAATGGATTAACTACAAACTTTGAAAAAATAAAGGGAAAACCGAGGGGTTGTTTCCAACCCCCCAGTTGTTTATCAAATTACTTCACCCATGGGCTTGTTGACTGATTTTTGTATGAAACATTCGTCTGTGTCGGCGGTGCAACCGGATTCAAGAGAGACCATATGGCAGCGCCATCAGCACTGTCTACGCAGACATAATATTCTTTATTAGTCGTGCTGAACCACACACAACCGACAGTATAACCCGTGCCGTTTGGCGCCGCAACATTATTTGAGTCGTCGTCTTTGGTCGGACGAGCAGCGTTCTGCTGATAGTTCGCGCCAAGACCACTGACAGTTCTTACGAGACCTGAGTTTGCCGGCACTTTGACCTGAAGCCCGGTTGAGTTTTCTATTCCGCCAGTTGCATTAAGCTGAACAGCCGAGCCTGAAACCTTGTTCGCAGTTGCAATCGTTGCGAGTTTTGTGTCTACAATCGCTGCGGTTGCGCTGATATTGGAATCAACGATGGTGGCAGCTGCGATTTTCGCAGATGTGACCGCCGAATCAACAATTTCAGCTGTATTGACTGCATTATCTGCTATTTTTGCATTTGTCACTGCATTGTCGGCGAGGTCGAGAGTGACAAGCGCAGTTTCAGAACCGGAACCGGTTACCGATATTGCAGTGCTTCCAGTGACTGTCGCTACATAGTTGCCGGTGGTCTTTGTTCCGAGCGCAATGGAGTCATTTGCAATTTGCGTGGCACCTATGGCATCATTTGCAATCTGTGCGGCAGTTATAGTATTATTTGCGATTTGCGTTGCAGTTATCCCGCCATTTTTAACCTGTAGCTTGTTCCCGCTAAATCCAACGGTGGTACCGTCAGGATCAACCGCAAAATCAAGACCTGTAAGGGTCAATCCGCTGCCTGCGGTATAAACACCGGGGCTGGCAAACTGAACAAAAGCAATAGCAGTAGTTTCAAGCACAACTGCGCCGCTGTTATTGCAAGCCCATGCCTTACCTTGGTTGGCTGTTCCATCGGTCACGAATACTGCGGCTCCTTTAACTTCTGCAGAAGCATTCATGTCTTCGGCTCTCGTCCATGCTCCAGCTGCGACAACATAAATTCCGTTTTGAGAGCCAGTAGCCTGATCTTTGACAAGGATCCTGTCGCCGGCAATAAGAGCCACGCCATCAACTGTCTGCGGAGCGCTAAGTGTCAAATCCGCTCCGGCACTTGCAGCGCGTACTGCATTTTTCCATGAAAGTCCATTGACGAGATTGTCCACATATCCTTTCCTGACAGCATCATTTGCGGAAACAGGATTAGTTCCCGGGAGAACTGGAGTGCTAGAGAAGGTTTTGATACCTGCCAATGTCTGATCGCCGGCTGTTCTGACAACTGTTGCATCAACTGCAACTTTGTCCGCGAGAATCTGAATACCGTCACCTGGGTCAACATCAACCGTAACACTTGAACCGAGAGCTACTGCGCCACCGGTTGTAAGTCCAGCTCCGGCTGTAACAGTGACACTGCTGTTTACAAGTTTGCCATTGGAAATCGTGGTGTTGGCGATGTCGCCGTCAACAATTGCGAGGTCTGCGATCTTCGCGGAAGTTACGCCGCCGTCTTTGAGTTGAAGGTTGTTCCCACTGATCTCAATGCCGGTATTGTCAACATTTACTGCAACCGTTGCTGCGGTACCTTCGCCTGCGGCTCCGGTAACTGTGGTTGCCCCTGCTGCTGCTGCTGCGACTGACCCCACATAATTTCCGATAGTATCAGTACCAAGGACTACGGAGTCCGGCTGAATAGCGGCAACGCCAGTATTTGAAATGGTGATATCTCCTGAAACGGCCTGTGCGACGGCCTTACCAGCACCGTCTCCGATGAGGACTTTGCCATTAGCAAGTGTTACGGTATTGCTGGCTGGATCTATTGTCTTACCTGTAAGCGTCTGGGTTCCCGCCAGGGTTGCGATATTCGCAATGGTCGTTGTGTTTGTGCCATCGCTGAGGTTACCACTTACGAATACATTCTGCCAAGTTTTCCCGGCTGAACCTAAATCTATCGAGTTGGTAACTCCTGGTAAAATAGAGGTATTTACAGCCACTGATGCCAAGTTGTCGAGAGCAAGTGTGGCATTGGATCCGCTTGAACCTGAAGAAAGGGAGGTAATTGCATACGGCACAGCTTGGAATCTTTCGCGCGGGCTAAGAGCCACGCCGCCGATGCTTATTTCAATGAAACACGTGCTGGATGACTCGAGTGCTTCCTTGAGGGTCGTATAAGTTCCCCCGCCGCCTGCGTCATCACCGATAACGACTGAGTAAAGCCCGTCCGTGACTGTGACTTGTTCGGCCCCAGTATTACGGTCAACATAAAGTGGACTGCCTCCGGCAAGCACGTTATATACACTGAGCGTCATGTCGAGGTTGCCATTGACAATGTTTCCTGCGCTATCGAGCAGTTTACCTGAATAGACGATTGTGCCTGGTCCGGCCGCAAATGCGCCGAGCGCCGACGCAAATACGATTGCGGTCAGCAACATCTTTACTACGTTCATGTTCTGTTTCATCTTCGCTTCTCCTTTTCTATTTTTATCGACTTTTAAATTATCAGCGTTTATTTTCATTCTGAACTCCTTTGTTTCATTTTCTTTCCTTTGTTCTATTTTTATCATTTTGAACTCCATGAGGAGTTGTTTGTGTTGACATAACTTACGTTTGAGGCGACACCTCCAGATGAAAGATTGGCCGTATTGAGCTGCCATACGGCGGCGCCTGCAGAGGCAGCGATGCAGATGTAATTACGGCTATGTGTCGTGTCTATCCACTTGCTTCCGACCGAATAGCCGGCAACAGAGTCATCGTCCTTGGTCGGAGGAACTGTGCCGTTGAGTTTACTGAGCTGGACGTTCGGATTCTGCGTAACTGCAGTCTGGAAGTCGGAAATGGTAGCCGCTGTCTGGGTTCCGGTCAGGTTTCCGCGATTTATTTTTGACTCATCCACATCAACTTTAATATTTGCTGAATCCAAAGTTACAGTGACTTTATTTGAGGCTGCTGCAATATTCCTGAACTGAAGGTCGTCGCCGGTCTTGTTGTCAAAGACTCCAAATCCAGCTGTGCCAATGTTTGAGGCGGTAGTCGCGCTTCCAGCTCCTTTGCTTGTCCATGAAAGAATACCGTTTCCGTTGGTAGTCAAAACCTGCCCGGCAGTTCCGCTATCAGGAGGAAGTACAAATAACGTATCTCCGGTCATCGCTGCTGAGGATTGAAAGACCGTATTGAAGCCTGTGTTGTCTGAGTGAACCAGGAGCTCCCCGAAAGTTCCGTCCATCGGCTTCTCTCCGCCTATTACAGTACCGTCGATTTTTCCGCCGGTTATGTCAACTTCACCATCAGCTGGCGTGTTTACAACACATTTCGGGGCCTCGTTATTATAACCCTTTGAAGCAATCTGAGCAACTATCAAGGTGGCAGTCTGCACCGAATTAAGGTCATTCACGTTCGCGTAAGATGTCCAAGTGTAATCAATGCTGAGATTAACAGTTCCACCGCCTTGAGAAGTTGAACCGTCAGTGAACAACTTATCCCAGGAAGACCATCCCTTAAGAACTGTTGCCATCTGAATTGAGCTTGGTGTACCAAGCTTAGCCCCAGGGAGCAAACTCGTTTTTCCAGAGTAGTATTCGCCAAGCATTCCACCCCAGAATGCAGAGATTGTTAGATACTCTGTAGTTTTTCCTGAAACGGTAGTCTGTATTCTCTGGAAATCAGCTATACCGAAAAGAAAATCTTCATTGGTGTAATATTTCTTCTTGTTGGCTGGCGAGATCCAGTAGGTTACCAGTTTTTCATTAGAGAAAACATCCGTGGCTGCATCATAATCAAAGGCAAGATAACCAAGTTGTTTTGTAGTATAAAGTGTTTTCGGAGATGCTGCGGTGGGGGCATCATATTCAGTTCCGGTTACAGACCACTTATATACTAAAACATCAGCGTTGACTGAGGATTCGAAGAAGACAAATAATAATAGCGAAAGTACGGAAGGAATAATTATATTCAAACCGCTTGCACTCTTACCTAATTTTTTGTCATTACATCTTGTCATTTCTCATTCCAAGAATATTAATTTCACGTCAATCACGTCATAATCCCCTCTTCCTTCTGTCAATATTACTACATTACAGCTCTACTGTCAAGGGTTATTTTTAAAAAAATCAAATATTTATGTAGTAATCACAAATCAGCGTAGCAATTTCTGTATTTCTAGAAAAAAACAGGCGTTTTTGGGACTTCATTTTGATTTTCTTACGATGTGGAATTAATCTTGATTAAGAAACTATATTTTTCAGGAGTAGAAAATGTCCATTTCAGTATATTTGATAGATGATCACCGCGCACTACTTGACGCGCTTAAATCGGTTCTTAAAAGTTACCCAGAAATTTCCATTGCTGGCGAATCGACGAGCGCAAAGAACTGCATAGATGAGCTTATACAGTTGAACCCTGATGTTGTTACGCTTGATCTTTTCATGGAAAATGAGAATGGGATAGATTTTCTCAAGGAGCTCAAAAAAAGGGGATTGAGTATTAAAACAGTGATTTTCACTGGCTCCTCCAGTGAAGAAACTGTTGCAGAATGTTTCAGGTACGGCGCTATCGGTTATGTTCTCAAAGGTGGAGGAATAGACGAGCTGGTGCATGCTGTCACCGCAGCAGGAAAGGGCAACTATTATTTGAGTAAAGATGTCGGGAAGCTTTTTTTCGACAAGGTGAGATTCAGTGAAAAACATTCTGAAAAAGAGAAACCTGAAACTCTCAGCCAAAGGGAAAAAGAAGTCCTCAAACTTACTGGTGAAGGCAAGTCTTGTTCAGAAATAGCTGAAATTTTAAAGCTTGAACTTTCAAGCATCTACACTTACCGGAACCGTCTCATGAACAAGCTCGGAGTTAAAAACGCATCCGAACTGATTGCCGCCGCAGTAAGAGGTATCTGAAAGTCCGAAGGAAATAATACGCCCCGCGCAAGTCAAACGGCATAGACAATATCGTACTTCATTGCTATTCAATTAACAAAAGAGAGACAGGGATTTACAGTCTCCCTCCCCCTTACAGGTCAGAAGAATTTATTATGACGGCAGCGATGACAAGGTAGCATACGGTGTAAAGACCAAGGAATACACCGTCTACCATCATTGAATCCCACATGATATCCTGAGCCATGGTGTATTTCCAGATCATGATATAGCGTGTCGGCAGGAAGCGCTGAATGTTCTCCATGAATGGGAGAACCCCGAGAATATAGCTTGTGAAATAAATTCCGAGCGGAACAACAACAGCCATAGTCATTTTCTTGAATATGGCGGAGAACATTAAAAACATAGCGGTCACGGAAATCAAGGCATAACCAGCAAAGAAATATGACAGGAAAAGTCTCTGGAAAGCCACATCGCTGCTCATTATAAAAAGTTCCGACCCCTTGCCGAGGAAAGCCGGACCGAAAATCAGAATGTCGCCGTTTGGACCGAATATGAAAGCACCTGCGCCATAGCTGATAGCAAGCATCAGCCCTAGAAGGACATACGAGTAAACTGAAAGGGAAATGAATTTTGCCAGCACAATGCTAAGTCTCGGAACTGAACGCAGGGAAACTGTACGGACTAGTCCATTCTGCAATTCACCTGCAAATGAACCGGCGGCAAAAATCCCGATAACCATCGGAAGCAGAATATAAATTCCTGGCAGAAGAACTGTCAGTGAAAAGGAAATCCCGTTTACCAGGTCTTTTATCATCTGCCCCTGGAATTTTTGCGGTCCATGATGCGTGTTGTGGAGCCGCATGTAAACACCGGCGGAGCAGAGAACGACAAGCAGGACAATCACAGCCAGTCCCGCGTACCCTTCCTTCTGCCTGAATAGTTTTCTCAGCTCAAAATCTGTCAGAAGCAGAATCTGTTCTATTTTTCCCGGTGAATTCGACAAATATCTCCTCCAGAGTGTCTTTGTGTTTCCCTATTTTCATTATGCTTATTCCAAAGGCAACCAGTTTCCTGTTAAGTTCCGGAATAAATTCCTCCGGCCCTTTCACAATGAAAACGGAAGTTCCCCCATGTTTCTTTTCATTATATATCTCAATATCATTCTCTTTAAAAAAAACGCCTATCCTGTCTGAATCCGGCGTCTTGATTTGAATCCTCGACTGCCTGTCCACAAGTTCGGAGACCCTAGCCTCACAGATCTTCTCACCCTTGTCAATTATGGTCACATAATCGCAGACTTGTTCGACTTCGGCAAGTAGATGGCTTGATATGAAGAAAGTTATCCCGCGTTCAACGCATAACCTCTTTATCAGTTCCCTCACACCCAGAATCCCGTGAGGATCCAGACCATTTGTAGGCTCATCCAGGAAAATCAGTTTGTTTTCGGGAAGAAGGGCGTTTGCAATGCCCAGCCTCTGTTTCATTCCATATGAAAAGGCCCCTGCCCTTTTATTGCCCACATCCTTGAGTCCCACAGTATCCAACGCCTCTGTAATTCTACTTTTATCAATTCTGGTGGATAGGCGTGTAAGGTAAAATAGGTTTTCATAGGCGGTCATATAATCGAAGAAAGCCGGGTACTCGACGACGGCTCCGATACTTTTGAGAATGGTGTTCCTCTCCAGGAAAAGGTCTTTCCCGAAGATCTCTATTTCTCCTGAGTTCGGTATCGAAAGTCCAAGTAGAATTTTAATGAGGGTGGTCTTGCCTGCGCCGTTGGGGCCTAGGAATCCATATACAACGCCCGCCTTGACATCCAGGTCAAGATTATTCAGCGCTATGAATTCACCGTAGGCTTTCCTTACTCCCCTGATTTTTATAGCTGCGTCATTCAATTAAAATCTCCAGTGATTCCTTTACGCTTCCGTCAGAATATACATAGTTTCTTCCCGACTTGCCATGATAGTTGTTCGCATCCCCCATCATTGGCATGCAGACTTGAAGATTCAGTACGCCTATTTCAGGCTTATCTATTTTTCTTCCGCTGAGCCATGCATTCCACTCATAGCTGGTTCCATATTTATCAAAGAAAGTTTGTCCATCGTAATTTTTTTCAGAATCGGCAGGACATTCAAAAACTTTTCTGGATTGCGCCTCGAGGATATTGTTTATAGCCCTAGAATCATCCGGGCCTGAGCCCACACGGATGGACATGGGAAGATAGTCGCTATTGCTTCCCGCATATGAGTTCACAGAAATCCCCAGCTGGCGAAGATTGCTGATGCAGGCTGATTTCCTGGCCTTTTCCTTCGCCTTACCGAGTACCGGGAAAAGCAGTCCGGCGAGAATCGATATTATAGCAATCACAGCAAGGAGTTCGACGATTGTGAAATCATGCGATGTTTTTAATTTAGTATCATTGATTCTCATATTGAAATCACAATTGCATATTCAGTTATAACCTAAAAAGAATCTGAATATTTTCATAATGATGGCGCACTCAGATCAGATCTTTTTCTTCCGGAAATAGTCGGCGACGGAATCTATTATCTGATCGAGGTTATGGGCGGTCTTCCATCCGATCGCATCATGTATCGCAGTGGTATCGGGAAGTCTTCTCATCATATCCTCGAATCCTGACTCGTATGCCTTCTCGTAGGAAATGTGATTGACAACTGATTTGCTTTTCAGGCGTTTTATCACGGTGGCGGCAAGGGCGTTCATGGATATCTCCTCCGTGCTTCCGACATTGAAGACCCTCCCTACGGCCTTATCGCATGAGGCAAGTCCTCGTAATGCCCGGACCGTGTCAAAGACATGGCAGAAACATCTTGTCTGCTTGCCGGTTCCATAAACTTGCAGCGGCTCCCCAATGAGCGCCTTTGAAACAAAGCGTGGAAGCACCATCCCGTACCGTCCTGTCTGCCGCGGACCAACAGTATTGAAAAGGCGCACTATGAGAATAGGCATCTTTTCAGCCCTGAAATACGCCATTCCAAAAAATTCATCGAGGAGTTTGCTGCAGGCGTATGACCAACGGCAATTGGATGACGGGCCGATAAGCAGGTCATCCCCTTCATTGAATTTCGCCTTGTCAGATTTTCCGTAGACTTCACTTGTCGAAGCTATAAGCACCTTGGTATGACACCTCTCGGCCCCCTTCAAAACACGCTCAGTCCCGTGGACGTTTGTCATGATTGTCCTGACAGGGTCGTGGACTACCAGCTCAACGCCTACAGCGGCGGCAAGATGGAAAACCATGTCCGACTTGGAAATAAGATATTCAAGTTCTGGAAGTTCAAGCAAATCGCCTTCCACAACGTCAAGCTTGGATTTTTTATTTGCGAAAGACAGGTTTTCCGGTGAGCCCGTTGAAAAGTCGTCAATCACGGTCACCGAATGTCCGTCCTTGAGCAGTGATTCAACCAGGTGACTTCCAATAAAACCAGCCCCGCCAGTTACAAGATATTTCATAATGAAAGCTCCGTCGGTTTTTTCTGTTTTCTTTCCTTGATTCTCATGTATATCTCGATGAACGGCCCGGAGAAAATGTAGTAGTTGATAAGGACAACAGCCGCAAGTTCCTTCCATACCACCAGCGCCATCACGAAAATCAGGAGCATGATCATCCGGATCCTGTTCCTGCGCACTGACTGAATCCATTTTCCAATATGGGTATATCTCACATTGCTGACCATGAGAAAGCCGAGCAAGCCCGCGTAAAACGGAAGGATCACAAGTATATGGTTAAGTTCCCCCTCTTTCATACAGTAGTAAATTACAAGACTGCATATTCCCGCCGCCGCGCCAGGAGAGGGCAGTCCGGTGAACCCCTCCGTTTTCTTCTTTTCAAGCATTGCGTGTACATTGTATGTGGCAAGCCTTGATGCGGCACAACCGAGATATACAGCGCAAAGCCCCCATACGATATAATAGTCAATAGGCTTCAGATGCTCCCTTAAATGGTGCGCCATGACCGCGACTATCACCGCCGGGGCAACACCGAAAGTCACCATGTCGGCCAGTGAATCCATCTGCATACCGTGCATGCTTGCCGCATTGAATATCCGCGCGGCAAATCCGTCAAGTGCGTCAAAGACCATGGCCGCAAGAATGATATAGGCGCAAAGCCTGAGAACAGGTTCCGGATCTTTCACCCCCTCATAGACATGAAGTGTAAAGAGTATAGCGGCAAATCCGCATAGGGAATTGCATATGGTCAGGGACGTAGGCACAAATTTCAGCCATTTACTCTGAATCATGAGTTCTTTAAAATTTCTTCTCATATTCATTCCGTTTTGTTTTGGATTTCAGCCATTATAGAAGTTCCCGCATGAACACGGTCGCCAATCTTCACTTTCAATTCGAAATCGGAACCGGCAGGGAAAAACAGTTCCGTCCTGGAACCGAACTTTATCATTCCGTATATTTCGCCTTTTGAGAATACCGACCCCGCTTCCACCGGACAGACTATTCTTTTTGCAATAGCACCGGAAATCTGGCGGACAATCAGCGTGAATTCCTTTCCACCCGCACTAGCATCACAGACTACAGTCATCGCCTCATTCTCACTTGAAGCCAGAGGGTTCCTAGCATCGTGATATCTGCCTTTCCTGTATATTTTCTCTCTGATTTTGAGCTTGCATGGAGCCCTGTTCAAATGAACATCGAAAACCGAGAGGAAGATGCCGACACGGATTGCGTTCCTGCCACCGAAGTATTCATTTTCAGGGCTGCCGGAGACGAGCTCTATATCGCGCACATGTCCGTCGGCCGGGGATACAAGGATGTTATCTCCGGAGGGGATGACCCGTTCAGGATCACGGAAAAACGCGGCAAGGGCGAACCAGGACAGGGCGAAAACAATTGAAAGCGAAATTCCTGCGAGCAATTCAATGAAAACAGCAATCAATACCGAACCGGCAAGGAGAAGCATGAAAATAATCCCGCCACCAAGCCATTCACGGATTCCATAATGTGTAAGCTTCATATTTCTCTTATAAATATATGGTTAAGGGGTTGTGGTTTAGCCTCAAGCGCTAATCTGGCTAAAAATCCGATTAACCATCATGCCTTGAGCGCATCCCTAATGGCATTGACAAGAACCTGCTTGCTTTGAACTCCAATGAGCTGCTGGACTGTCTTTCCTTCTTTCAATATGAAAATGGCGGGAATGCTCCTGACGGCAAACTTCATGGCAAGTTCCTGCGCCTCGTCCACATTGACTTTGGCAATTACAGCATCATTGCCTATCTCCTTGGCTACTTCCTCAAGAACCGGGCCTAGCATTTTGCAGGGGCCGCACCATTCCGCCCAGAAGTCAATAAGGGTAACCCCCTTGGAAGTTTCAGAATCAAAATTCTCTGAATTCAAATGTTTCACAGAACTCATATTTCCATCCTCTCATAATTAGTTGTTCAATTCCGAATATACTGAAAACACGGTATTTTTTCAAGCATGAAACTCATACTGCGGTTGTTTTTGAACTTTTGATATGAATTACTTTGCAACAGGGCAACAAAGACGCCCCCATGCGGAAAATCAGTTGAATATTTAGCTTTATGGATAAATATTTATAAAACATAATTTAATGAAGGCCAGGGAAGACATTGCTTTTCAATTAAACATGAACGCAAAAGACTACAAATATATCCTTATAAACGGCATCTCCATAGCATACACCGACAGGGGCAACGGACAACCAGTCCTTTTCATCCACGGCTTTGCATCGTCTTCCTTTTCATGGATGAAAATGATCGGATACATGCCACAAAAACTCAGGTTCATAACAATCGACCTGAAGGGATACGGATATTCGGAAAAGAGATGCGACGACCAACTTTCACCTTTCGACCAGTCTGTACTTGTAGCAGAATTCATCAATCAGTTGAAACTGGAGAATCTTGTCCTTGTCGGTCATTCAATGGGTGGCGCAATCAGCCTGCTCACCCTTCTCAATGAACACATCAGGTCGAAAATCTGCAAGCTGGTGCTCGTCGACAGCGCCGGTTTCCTTCAGAAACTGCCGGATTTCATTGATGATATCACTGCAACCTCCCCCGACAACGCAATTATAAGGATGGCGGACGAAGAACTCCTAGTTTCGCTCGTACTGAAACAGGCCTTTTTCGACCATTCTAAAATAGATGATGAAGCCGTCAGGGAATACAGCGATATCCTAAGGCAGGAAAATGCGAAAGAATGCCTTTACGCAGCAGCCCTGCAGATTGCGATCGCCAATACAAAATCCTTCCATGAAAAAATCAGGACCATCTCAATCCCAACCCTGATTGTCTGGGGGGAAGAGGACAGCATAATTTATCTGACGGATGCTTTAAAACTGAAGGCGGATCTGAAGGACTCAAAACTCAAGATCATTTCAAAATGCGGACATTCACCGCACGAGGAAATGCCTCTGGAAACTGCGGGCATATTGTCCGAATTCATAGGAGTGCATTTTGATGCGGCCACCGATAAGATTCCAAAGAATGCAACTCAGGCCCGGGAAATCAAGATGAGAAGGCTTGTCGACCATTGGAGCTTAGGGATCTTCTGCATGATTATAATTATAAAATTCCTGCAGTTTCTTAAGACAATCGGGTTCAAGGCGAAAGAAAACGGATGGCGCAAGGTCACCGGCATCTTCATGCGCAATGAACATTCAAAATTCATACTCGCGAGTTTCAGGATAAACTATATCGGCCAAAACAGCGCCCCTGGGAATATGGAGGCTGCTAAAAACATCCTGATCGGTCGCCTCGCCGATTTTATCCAAAGAAGTCCGGCCTGCCACTGGGCGATTGTCTGGGGATTCTTCATGGCCGGCAGAAAGAGATTGCTATTCACAGATATTGTCGAGGTGGAATTCTCCACTGAAGGGCGCATGCTGAAACTTGCACCACGATTCGACAGGACGAGCACCTGCTTCCCGCTGCTTACAGATGAGGTAAAGACGGGGGCTCTTGCCAAGATAATTGAATTTTACAACCAGACGGGAGACATCTCCGATAAAAAACGCCCATGGATTATTTACAAGAGGTTGCGGAGTTGGGCTCGCAGCGTGAAGGGTCTTTCATTTTCGGGACGTCAGGAACTGCGGCAGCTTATCGACAGATTGATGAACAGCTCGTTCATACAGTTCGATACATTGACCAATGATCCTTCTAAATTTACGCGCTCCAGAATGGCGACTCCCGACATGAGAAGGTGCAGCCATCCCGGATTCGGACTTCTGAACATCGTCTGCCGATTCACCGCCGACTATTCGGAAAGTGACCTATGGTTCCAGTACCATCACGTATCGGTCGATGGGATGCCTATGCAGGAGATGCTTCAGGATCTGAAAAAGGAATGGGGTGCGGTAGGCCCGGTCAAATATCCGGCGCTTTCAACCAGCGCCTCAAAACCTGAATCCCTTTATCATGGGCACAACCTGTTCCGCGCCAGGATTTATGTCTCTTTCGAACGCCTCCTCAAATTCAGAAAATATCTCAATGAGAAATATTACGTGGAAATGGGCGGCCCGGCAACCGTCTCAAGCATGATAATATGGGGATTGGCCCAGCAGGACTATTTCCGTGAGAGGAAATTCGTTTCCCCGGTCGACACATCTTTGATTATGGATCCCTCTACAGGCCGCAACATCAGTTTCATCATCATCCGTCCAAAAAAATTCTTCAATGAAGAGGTGCCATTGGATGGATTCCTGAAATATCAGAGGGAATTCAACCAGCGCCTATTCGCAACCAGCATTGGTAAAAGCGAGAGCCATGAACTGCTCGAACTTTACGCGCTGATGCATCCGCTGTTCTACCACTTCACCAGCACGATGATGTCAAAAACCCTTGGCGAACTTGTCGGGACCGCAGGATTGACAATACTTAAAAACGCCGAAATGTTCATCAGCCCCATATCCGATCTCCACGTCAACGGATTCACCTCCATCGGCAACATGACAATGCCCACGGAAGACGGCAAAACCGCAGGAGCGGTCAGCATCTGCGGTTCTCGGGAGCAGATCCACGAATACATCAATGCGATAAAACATCTAACTGAAAACTATCACGAATTCCTGTTCCAGAACTATTCCTGCCAATAGGACTATCCTCACCACGAAGAAACAAAGATCACGAAGCGTGAATCAAATTTATTTCTTGAAGGCTGGACATATATAAAGGAGATAACGGCTTGTAATTGCCCGAATTGTTCCATCGCTAGTTCAATTGCCGGGGTTGAAGTCTGAAAAGAACTCTTTCCTCAGCAGTTCAGCTGAAACAAAGCGGTGGCTCCGCCAGCCGCGTTTCACGCCAGCTTCAATGTTATCGGCCCTGTCATCGGTGTAAAAACAGGGTTTCCCATAGGTCTTTTCAAAAGCCTCATACATGCCGGATTCGGGTTTCTTGTATCCTGTACTGAAGCTGAAAATACCGCCGCTGACAAAAACGGCAAGCGGGAGATGGCGGTATACATGATTGATATGGAGATCCGAGGAGTCGGAGAAGAATATCGCGCGGCAACCCAGCTTCGTGATATCAGACAGGAAATCGTACATTCCGGGAATCTCATCCCCTAGGATCAGGTTATAGGCAGCGGCAAGTTCCGTTTCAGTAAAGCGTCCGCCAGTAACTTTCATGAAGACTTTCAGCCAGACCTCGGTGGATATCCCGCCTTTTTCCAGTTTGTCGCATGCAAGATGGAATTCCAGGGGAATTTCAGTGTCTGCCGAATAGCCTAGAGCGGCAAGGCAACGCTCAGTTTGAATCTTCAGGCATACATTCCCGATATCAAGGGCGAAATATTTTTGATTTCCCGTCTTCAATTCTTATGCGTCGGCTTCAGATGCGGAAACAGGATGACATCGCGGATTGAGTCAGAAGCCGTGAGTAGCATCACAAGACGGTCGATGCCGATGCCCATTCCGCCGGCAGGCGGCATGCCGTATTCGAGAGCCGCAAGAAAATCCTCGTCTATGGCACCCTCTTTTGAACCAGCCCTCTTTGCCTGCTCTTCGAAACGCCTCCTCTGTTCAACCGGATCGTTAAGTTCCGAATATCCGGGTGAAAGTTCCTGCCCGTTTATTTCCAACTCAAAAACATCAACGTAATTCTTGTCATCCGCGCACGCCTTGGCCAGAGGGACAAGGACGCTTGGGAGGCGGGTCACGAATGTCGGCTGTATCAGGGTGCTCTCTATGAGCTTCTCGTAAACTTCATGGGTGACTTCAAAATCCTGGAATCCGGGCTCGATATGAAGCCCCATTTTTTTTGCGCGCTCAACTCTTTCAGCAGGCGAGACATCAAACCAGTCGGTGCCAGCTTTCTCCTTTACGAGGTCATCGTAGTCAACCCTGCGCCATGGAGCTGTGAGGTCAATCACTTTCCCGTCCGCGAATTCAATTTTCAAAGTACCCAGTACGTTCTGCGCGGCAGTTGTAACAAGGCCTTCGATTAGATTCATCATTGTCCGGCAATCGCCGAACGCCTGGTATATCTCTATCATGGTGAATTCAGGATTGTGTTTCCGGGACATACCCTCGTTCCTGAAATTCCTGTTCAGTTCGTAGATTTTTTCAAAACCGCCTACTAGCAGGCGCTTGAGATAAAGTTCAGGTGCTATCCTCATGGACATTTTTGCATGGAGCGCCTCATAGAATGTCTCAAAAGGTTTTGCAGCAGCGCCGCCAGCGATGTACTGGAGCATCGGGGTTTCAACCTCCGTAAAGCCTTTCTCCGCAAGGAATCTGCGGATCTCACTGATTATCGCGAACCGCTTCTTGAAGACATCCCTGCTCTTTTCGTTCATTATGAGATCGAGATAGCGCTGCCTGTAAATCTGCTCAATATCAGTGAGTCCGTGCCATTTTTCAGGGAGCGTACGAAGTGATTTGCTAAGGAGTTCAAATCTTGAAATCTTCAGCGAGAGTTCACCAGTCCTGGTCGTGAACAATTTACCTTCAACGCCTATGATATCTCCGATATCAATCTTCTTGAAAAGTGCAAATGAGTCCTCTCCAAGGTTGTCCTTGTGAACATAGAGCTGAATCCTGCCGCTGCTGTCCTTGATGTCCGCAAAAATGGATTTACCCATGGTTCGGTATGCAGTCACACGCCCGGCCGCACTTGCATGCTGTTCGGTTTCCGGAACAAATGAAGCTCTGACTTCAGATATCCTGCCTGTGCAGTCAAAAGCCTTCCCGAAAGGCTCGATTCCGACGTTACGCCACTCCTCGAGCTTATTCACCCTCTGTGTGAAAATATCCTCGGCCGACATCTCCGGAACTGAAGGCTGAGCGTTTTGATTATTTTTATCCATAATTGAAAAATCCTCTTTATTCATTATCGCCTGTTAGTACTGGCATGCCGTTCTCCTCAACATAATCCTGATCTTTCACGCCTTTTCTGCCTCCAACGACAACAACCCCACCCTCCTTATTGTCCAGAATAAGGGTTGGAATAGTCTTTGTCTTGACATACACTTCCTTTTCCCTGAGCTCACAGTTTATATCATAGATGAAATAGGAAAAGACATTCGGACTGACCTGTAATATGACATGAGTCCTGCATAACCCATCAACTTCGCAGGATGGCGGGAAATTTCCGATATCCGAACCAATCCTAGCCACGCCATATACATATTTCGAATCCTCCAGTATGAGGCAGTAGACCTTGTCCCTGCCGTCGTTGAAAGTAACGATTTTTGATTTCCTCGGAGGCAGAACCTCGTCAGGTGTTTTCTTGAATAAATCCGGCACCCCCATGGTTCGTTCCCATACCGGGAGACCGTTGCATATTGAAAATGTGCATGCCTCCGACTGGTATTCCTTATCTAACAGCTTGTGGTTGAGTATCGCCTTGATCCTGTAGTTGCCGGGTTTTGTAATCACATATGAACTCGTCACCGGCACAAGGACTTCCTCTGTGGCGCCCGGCTTGATGATGGTTCCGACAAGCGCATTATAGGCGCCCTTCCTTACTTCAGCCTTGGTATGGTCTGGAAGATCTATTGTGAATTTCAGAGCCCCAGACGCCTCGGCATTGTCACTGAAAGTAAGCGCCTGCCCGCTGTAATTCCTCAAGACAACCTTCGCATAGATTGTTTCATATAGCAGATAATTGGCCCTGTTTATGGCGACTGTGAGCGAAACCTGCGCCTGGGATGACGCTGACACCAGCAGCATGAGACCGGTTAAAGCGAAAACTAAATTCCTTTTCATGTTTCCTGCCTCTTTAAATTAGGCGGCCAAGGGCCGCAACTCTAAATAATTTGAACATCGAACACTGAACA
>CAZION010000037.1:0-48490 GCA_964540865.1 uncultured Victivallis sp. | reverse complement strand
CTATCTTCAAAAAAGATCAGGTTACAATGTTTGAAATGACTAAGCTTGTCAGCAAACACCTTTCGTAGTATTAGGTTGATTCCCTATGAAAAAGGGGCCGGACAACCGGCTCCTTTTTTATACCTGCGAGTGATTAGCTGTCCTTATCAGACAAATGCAGCTTATGAAGAACACGGTGCGCCACCGGGGCAATAAAAATCCCTGCAATACCGATAAAGATGATTCCTGAAAACAGTGCGTAAAATGAGGCGAACAGCTTTCCGGAATCCGTATTGATCTTGTCAACTGGCCCCATACCGCCGAGGATCATGGATGCGTTGAGCAACGAGTCCAGCCAGGAGAATCTGTCCGTGATATGATATCCTACAACTCCAAGCCCTAGGGAAAACAAGAGCACCAGCGTTGCCAACGCCGCATGTTTTATGACGCGGACGGCCGGACACAGACCTTTTATTGCTTCGGTTTTCACTTTCGTAACCGCCATGCCAATATCATCCCCCGCCTGCCGCGCTCTTCGCCCCGGACAGCTTCTCCTGTGTCTGCCGTCTTAAATTCTGCATGTAATCCCTCTGCTTCATATACGGCCATTTCTTTTCTACGGAGTCGAGGGCATCTATGGCTTTTGCATAATTCCCCTTTGTCATGAACGTGTTATAGAGCAGCAGCAGCATTGCAAACTCCTTGCGTTCCCCCGGCGTCAGCGGGTGTTCCTCCTTATCATATTTAGCCGGGGACTTAAACTTTTCTGAGATCTCCTGCTTTATCAGTTCGCTCCTGAGGGACTTTGCTTCCATGTTATCCGGATCGATTTCAATGATACTGCCGGTGTCCTTGATGGCTCCCAAAATGTCGCCTGCCTGCCTTTTGGCGCGCACCTCATCCAATAAAAGAGACATCTTCCTTTTCTTTTCCATGCTTTTTTGCTTTATCAATTCTTTCATCAGCTCCCCGGCATCCTTGTTGTCCGGGTCGATTTTCATGATGCTGGCGATATTTACGAAAGCCCCGCGAATATCACCCGCCTGCATCTTCGAGCGAGCTTCGTCAATTAAACCGGACATCCTGCTGTTTTTCACCGCACTGTCAATCGTAAAAAGAAGCGCTACTACTGCTAAAACAAACAAAACGGCAAGAGCTGTTACAGTTCTTGCACGGATCCTCCTGCTTATCCTGCCATGCAGAGCGTTCCTAAACTCAATCACCGAACGGAACCTGTTCTTAGGCTCCTTGTCACAAGCCCTGAGAATTACTATGTTCATCAGCTTTATCTCCGCAAGATCCGCAGAGTCAGGGAAATCCGGCAATGAGGGAAACGCATCAACCTGCCTGCCAGTTATAACGCAGTACAGCAATTTGCCGAGGGCGTAGAGATCCGATTCCGGTCCGACGGAGCCCTCAGGAACCATGAATCCCGGGGTTCCTGCAATACTGACAGTGGTAGTGATAGACCTGACAAGACCGATGTCGGCGAGTCTGGGGTTGCCTCCAGTGAAAATTATGTTGCTTGGCTTGATGTCGCGGTGCACCAATCCTGCAGCGTGCAGGCACTCGATGGCGTCAAGCATGGATTCCATCAGTTTTTTGGCATCAGGTATCGCCAGGGGGATCTTCTTAAGTCTTTCGTCCAGCGTGTCCGCAACATATTTCCCCGGAGCTCCCAGGTTGTCGGCAAGATCCATCACATAGTAGATGTACTTATCATTTTCCCCGACATGGTGTATCTCCACCAGGCTCGGATGTCGAGGCACGTTCGTCCTGAAAAGCTCTATCGCTTTTTCTTCGCGGTGCAGAACGCCGAGGCGTTCGAGCCTCCCCTTGTCGAGAAGCTTCACCGCCCTGGAGATGCCGCTGCGATCCTTCGCAGTCCAGACATCGCCGTAGGCTCCGCTGCCACAGCAGGTCTCAAGAATGTAGTCGGGTATTACAGGGGCGTCCATGAATTTAACAATACCCTGTGCTACGTATTTTTCCAGCGGCGAGTCAGTGCCGGGATGAAGCTCCAGCTCTACCGTCGTCGTCACCAAGCAACTCCCGGAGCCGTCCCAGCCCCCTGAATTCCGCCTCCATCTTCTCAATCTCCGCCTGGCCGCCGAGGACATCCCTGATTTCTGAAATGAGCTTCCGGTCGTCGGCAAGCGCATCAAGCCTGAGTTTGCATTCCGCGCATTCCCTGAGATGCACCAAGACTGTGGCGTTCCTTATGATGCCGCATCTCTTGTCGAAATATTTTTCGAGCAGTTCGTCGGTGCAATGCTTCATAGTGAACCCTCCTTTTTTTCTGCAAGTTCCAACATTATCACTTTCAGCTTCTCCATGGCGCGGTTCTTGGCCACGTATACGGAATTGGCTGTCATGTCCAGAAACTCCGCAACCCTCTCCGGAGGCCAGCCCTTCAGGGCATAGAGCTCGAAAGCCTGGTATCCCTTGGGTTCAAGCCTGGTCTTCAGCTCCTCAATAGCCTGTTTGAGCACATGGTGCCGCCATTCGCTTTCCCAAGCCCGTTCAAGTTCGGATTCATTGCCGTCATCGGGGATGTCATCCGTATCGGCATCTGCGAATCTTTCATTATCCCTGTTCCTTCTCCTCAGGATGTCCTTGGCCTTGTTCCCTATTATCTTCCTTAAGAACCCGCTGAACCTGCCCTTTTCGGGATCGTATTGGAACGTCCGGCTATTCCTGAATATGGTTATCATAACCTCCTGCACAAGCTCATCTTTTTCGGTACCGGTAAGATTGAAGTCTCCACCCCTGAGCATTATCAGGGGCAGATAGGTACGGTAAAACTCATACCATCCGATTTCGCTGCCCGCCTTAATCCTCGAAAGCAGGCTCTTTCTTGTTGAAAACGCCATTGTCCGCCTCCCTTGTTCTGTTACAACCTATACGATAGCCCGGCTTCAATCTTACACACACATGCCACCTTTTTATTTTTAACTTTTGGATCACTCTCACGGCAATCATGTGTAAGAACGCGAACTACCGATCGTACAGATAGACGAGGAACCCATAACCAATGAAAGGAGATATATGATCGACATTTGTCTGAGAGAGTATTGATATTGCGACATTTCGCATACCGGAAGGGCGGAGATGACTGGAGATACAAACTAAATCTAAAAGAGGGGATAAACATGCATATTCGGCAATCAACAGACATTAAAAGACTTACCGACTGTAATAAAATCGACGGTAAAGCAATCAATAATCAGGAGGTTTAAAATGACGTTCAATAACACAAAACAAGTAAACCCATTCCGCTGCGCAATTTATTTTGATTGGTTGAATTTCAAGATGAATGGTGGCAGGGATATAAATTTCGACAAACTTTTTGATCATATCCGCCTCAGGGGCGGAATTGTAAGGATAGCTAACTTCTATGCGCCTGAACCTGAGGGGAACCAGATATCCCTCTACGATGCGGTAAAAAGGTCTGGATTTAAAATAGTTTACATCCAGGAAAAAGGCAGGGCCGGAAGAGGTCAGTTCAACTGCGACACACTGATGGCTGTTGACATGGTCACTCAGACGGATGGCCTTGATGCCGTTTATCTACTGACCAACGACTTTGACTTCATCCATCCCGTAAGGTATCTGCGGGCGAAAGGCATACGGACCATGCTGATACATGTTGAGCATCCTTCAAATGACCTGCGGGAAGAAGTCGATGAGTTGAGACATGCGGGACAGCTGGAGCTTCTTGAATCCAAGGACCAGGGTTCAAAACAGAAATGACTGTAAAGTCAAACAGCCGGTCAAACACCTCATGTAGAATTGTATATTTTTAGTTGAAATAAAAACGAAACAACAGACAAGGAGAACACATAATGAACGCGATGAAAAAAAGAAGTGTTTCAAAATTTAAATGGTGGCCGCTTCACGGATTAAAGTCAGAACTCAGTGGTGATGATTCGGACAGAAGTTGTTTCGTTTATGCCGAAGTGGGATACTGTCTCGGAGAAAACCTTTACGCCCTTGTCAATGAGGGTTGGATCAGCAACGAGGATGTTAATGTCTTAACCGGAGGAATAAAGGTTCAGGATCGAGACGATGTTCATTCCTGGCTCAAAGATAAACTACCGGAATTCCTGGAACACATCCCTTATGATGTGAAAGCACCTTGGTATTTTGATGAATTTCTTGGTCGGTTTATTGAATGCATTAGGGATGAATATCAATTTTTACTGCCTGCGGATGAGGCTGAAATGTCGGAGGAGGAAATAGAAGAATTCTACTCAGAACAAGATACACTAAGATTACTTTAACGCAATGATTTTTGCGATGGATACCGATGGTCACAAGAAAATACTAAGAGAATTAAAGCGGAAATCCAAACTGAAAGGTAAGAATAAATCGAAAGGATTAAAAAAAATGCCTTTACTCCATACCCATGGCCGACGGGCTTTGAAAGTTAACTAATTAGGCGTCGTACTCTAGTCATATAAATAAAAAGGTGTCCGGACAACCGGCACCTTTTTCTTTTCTACCGCTGATTGTAGCTGTCCCTGCCAGGCAAGCGCGGCCCGCGAAATAGCGAAAGACTTAATGTGCGGTATTTGCGGTGGATTACCGCCAACTTCTGCCTTCCATGGTCGGTAATGGCGTTTACGCCAGACACTCCAGCCAACTCTTATTTGTTGTATAGTTCCCTCATGTCCTGCATGTTTTTGATTTGCGTGTTCGCGTCTCTAATGCATTTGTCATCAGGACTGGCATCCGGGTGGCTGGCAATGAAATCCTGCCATTCCTTTATGATGGCGTCTATTTGCTGCCTGTTTGTGGCCGGAGGCGCTTTCTTGATTTTCAAGTAGAGGGCTCTGAAGTCCATTTCCAGCGGAGAACCTGTTTTTATGCCACCTTGAACGACTGTCTTTACTTTGTTGTATACTTCTTTCTTATCCTGCATGTTTTTGATTTGCGTGTTTGCGTCTTTAATGCATTTGTCATCGGGACTAGCATCCGGGTGGCCGGAAATGAAATCCTGCCATTCCTTTATGATGGCGTCTATGTGTTGCCTGCTTGTGGCCCAGGGTGCCGTCTTGATTTTCAGATAGATGGCTCTGTAGACCATTTCCTGAGGAGACGCTGTATTATAGTTCGGAACAGATGCGGGGATATTCGCGCCTGATTGCTGTTTTATACTAACGGGGATGTCCATTGCGACGCGGAAGCCCGCGTAGAACCCGCGGTATACCCGCTCGTTCCCGCCGCGGATAACCGAACTACAGACCGCTGCGTCTTCATGCCAACAGCCACCACGGTTAACCCGGATCGAACCTGACAATCCCCCCGTAGGGTCAGTAACATCACTTCTGGGGTATTGCCAGAACCAATCCTTACACCATTCAAAAACGTTGCCGTGCATGTCATACAAGCCCCAGGCATTCGCCTTTTTCTGCCCAACAGGATGTGTCGTACCACCGCTGTTACTTTTGTACCATCCCATTGCTTCCAATTCACCGGCGTAGTCACCGGTCGTTCCGGCCCGACAGCTGTACTCCCACTCCGCTTCCGTCGGCAGACGAACCGTAAAGCCTTTGGCCATGCGCTCCGCCAACTTCGGCAGGAACTTCTCGTTAATATCATTCCACGAAACCTGTTCCACCGGTCTTTTGCCCGACTCCTCGCCATCCTTAAAATAGCTTGGATTGTCTCCAACCACCGCCCGCCATTGCTCCTGCGTCACCTCGTACTTGCCCATGTAGAACGGTTTCGTCAGCGTTACCTTATGGGCCGGATTCGCACCCATCATGAATGTACCCGGTTGGATTAGTACCAAATCTATCTTCACCCCGCCAATCAAATCCACTGTCATGTCTTTCTTCAAGTCAGGAGGCATCATATCATTTGTAGAAGTTTCCTTTGAAAGGGCGGAATTCCTGGAATTGCCAAGCGCTGTCAGGCATATTACAGTGGCAATAACTGAAAAGACAATGCATGAGATAGCCGCAATAACTATCCTTATCTTCCGTTTCCGGATTGATATATTGGCAGGTTCTTGTTGCCTGGCTTCTTCCTCGTGTTTTTCATGCGCGGCGGTTTCCTGTTTCCGGCGTATTCTTTCTTGTGCATTTCGAAACTGTCCCCAACGCCCTCTTGCCTGTGCATTTCGAAACTGTTCCTGGGTCTCCTTTTCTTGCGCCTTTTGAGCCTTATCCTGGCGCTTCTTCTCCTCTTCCTTGCGGCGACGTTCTTCTTCTGCGGCCTTTTGCTTATGGGATTCTTTTTCCGCTTCAAGGTGCTTCAACAAGATTTCATAGGCGCGATTAATGTCTTTAAACTGTTCCTGGGCGTGGTCCTGCATCTTTTTATTATGTCCGTGAAGGTCGGGATGCCATAGGCGTACGAGCCTGCGGTAGGCGGCCTTGACCTCCTTATAGGATGCGCCTGGCTGCAACTCAAGAATTTGGTAGCTCTTTTGAATATCTGTCATATTCGCTGTTCCAACAAGAAGTCATTCCGGTTACAAGTTTATTTTACTGCTGTTTGCAGTAGCCGAAGTTTAAAGTACATGTAAGATAAGATGAAGGCGTTTCAATGCCTGCATCTTATTCCTTCTGCCGTCAATCGGCCCGAAGTCGGGTTCATCCGGGAACCTGCCCCTGATTACCGCTTCTATTCATATTGTTTTTCTTCTTTGTTTGTTTGCGGAGCCCTAGAAATTGGTTTTGCGGTTCGACTGCCGGGATTCCCGACGGGAGCGACATCCACCTCTTTTGAGGATTTAGAAGGTTCCTGTTTTATGTTTTGCAAGAGTTTTGGTTGTTGCTCAACTGTATCAAGTATAGACGGGTCTCCAGTATTCTTTAGCTTTGCCCCATTGCCTCTGAACGTCAAATCCAAAACATGGCGAAGAGAAAATCCCAGTATGAATGCAAGCAACGCAATCAGGATAAGCTGTTTTCTTGTATAATATCCCTCCTGGCATAACCTCGCTCCGGTTGGTGGTGTTAAAATGATTTTATCCTGTAAAGCTGGTGGATTGATTTCGAGACTCTTTGTTTTTACAACTATTCTCGGGGATGCCAAAGTTCCGGTAATAGAAATATTAATAGTCGCAAAAGCCGAATATGATTTAAAAACAGACATTACCTTCTTCAGGGACTCCACTCCCGACATCCTGAGTTCATTGTCAGCCTTCAAGTGTTGGATTTCCGAAGCTGATAGCTCTCCTGTCGGTTCTACATTGCACTCGATAAAAGTTGATGACGGTATAATATCCCTGATTGTGCAGAATTCTGGCCTGTTCAGTACTTCGTATAGATTCAGATTAGAGGCATCTGCAATATCCAGTATACCGCAAATGAGGAAAACCCTGCCTTCACGCCCTATGGCGTCCCTACCGCCGTTGAGAAACCTGTAAATCGCAAGACGTCTTTTTTCAATGCAGATGATCCCTGCTGAAATATCATTCAGCGCAAGGGAAGAAACATCCGGGATTGATGTTGCAATCGAGTTGTAGATGTCGTTCAGCACAACCGCGAGAATATTGGGGTCATTCCAGACCCATCTGTATCCAAGGGCACCGGTTCCGGGAGTTGTGTATGCTGCGAGTAATAGTTTCATTTTAATAGCTTTTAACCTTAATATTGTATGACACGGAATAACCGATAGACCAATCAACTTTGTACGGTCTATCTGTTGTAAATGAAACCGATTTAGATTTCACAATTGCGGGGCTCGATCCGTCAACGCCGCTTAATATTCCTTCTATTTCTAGCGTCGGCGCAGTCCATTCTAATTTATTGAAGTAACTGTATCTCGGAGTAAAAGAGGTCTTGTCATATAATTCAAAGATATAACTCTGACCGCCTGTGTTTAAATCCCAGCCCAGATGGAAGTCGGCCGTGTAGGACCTTGAATTTACTTCTGTTACCCGTTTTGAATCGCATTTCATGTATAGACTTGGAAGGTCTCCCCATAAGTTTGAATCATATGTTTTCACAGCAACAGAGTCCAGTTTTATATTTAAGGGCTCACCTATCCATTGGTATTCCCCGTCAATTTTATTTTTACAGTAAGCGTATTTCCTGGACAAGAAAGCATATGAAGGGAGTCTACAGTATTCACTTTTTGCATTCAGATAGCTTGCGCACGTATTGTCGGCAAGGAATCTAGCAATTTTATTTTCAACACCGGTACATGCTGTATCCGCAATTTTATTTAATTTAAGGCAAACAACCACCAGCAGCACCAATGCGAAGCAGACCACGGCTATGGCCGCTATTGAAGTCTTGATTGCCCTGTTCATTTTTTGTCTTATCCTAATGTTTAAAGAATCGATCTCAACACCGGCAACCCAGTCAAGCAGTTCTTCTAGTCCTTCCTGCTTAAAATCCTCTGACGGTTTTGTATAACCTTCATCGTCAAGGCTAACCTGATTGACTGCTGAAACACCAAGAACCTGTAAGCCAGGATAGGCTGCGGAAACCGTGGGCAGGTATTTTTCAAGCACCTTCCTCCAGCTCCCGCACTCTGTAAGATACTCGCGGTATCTGTCAATCTGGGTGAACACGATTGCAACTTTCTTGCCCGGAGACTTTTTAACCACGAAATCTAGCGCTGCTTTAGGCAACCAGAAGTTCTCCATTATAAGATCTCCTGCCCCTTTGTTTACTACGTCCTTTAAATTAATAAGAAGCAAAACATAATCCGAAGTCAAAACGTAGTTTACAAGCTCCTGATGATATGGCGGGGCAACTTCATTCCGCGCAAAGACATCTCTGAATATTTCTCCGGCATAATCCAGCATGTTCAGCTCACAGACATTTGATCCCAGGTGAAGATTGAACTGCAGTTTCGATAGCTGTCCCGGCGGAGTTGGCGGAGGCCACTTGCGGGCATCAGTCATAAGTTTCCAGTTCTTGAATATGAAATCACTTGCTTCCCTATTCATAGGTTCGAGGAAATAACCTTTCGGTGAAGGTGAAATATATTTCTGACCTAATACGGTCAGTAGAACCGTCTTGCCTGTTCCCTGGGCACCTAAGATTGAAATTTTTGACATAACAACCTTTCAACTACCTTTTACAGGTTTCAATACTTTTCATGTTATCCAGAAATCTTATTATATATAAACAAAAGGGCAAGCCAAACCCCAAGAGATATCAAAAAATGAACGTTCAGAGTGGCCATCAAATAGAAATATATAAATCCTAAAAATATAAGCATAACAAAGCCAGTAGGTTTTATTTTTATAAGGTAATGGCTATATAAATCTACCAGTATCAATGGAATCATTATCCAAAAGCCGAGTTTTCCGAGAAAAGAAAAAGATTCAAACAGTATTCCTACTGTAATTAATATTAAGCATCCCCATGAAACGATGTTTGTCATGTTACAAAGGAACGCCCCTTGTTCTAGCCTTTTTAAATCGCCCTGATCAATCTTCCCCACCTTGCTATAATAGTTTACAATCATTCCGGGCGTTATTGGCTCAAGGAAAACTAATTCTTTACAGAGTTCTCCATATGTTTTTTCATCTGGAGCATTGCTTAATCTGTTTAAAAACGAATATATAACTGAAATTGCAGGTGTATTGTCTACAGGTTGAATAGCATGATGGCTCTGTTGTGGGAAAAGGGAGAGCGCTTTTTGAATTTCATTAACCAACTCCTCTATTCCTTCCTGCTGGAATTGCGCTGACGGCGTTGTATGCCCCTCGTCATCGACATCGATATTATTCACAGCCGAGACAGGCAATATCTGGAGATTCGGATATGCTGCGGCAACATGAGGGATATATTTCATCAGCACGTTTTGCCATGTGCCGTTTTC
Organism: uncultured Victivallis sp.; assembly: GCA_964540865.1. Lineage (GTDB taxonomy): Bacteria > Verrucomicrobiota > Lentisphaeria > Victivallales > GWF2-50-93 > GWF2-50-93. The sequence continues at coordinate 38,716 of CAZION010000037.1, read as the reverse complement.
CTTCAGGAATTCCAGATACCTGTCTATCTGCGTAAGGACAAGAATTACTAACTTATACGGGAAACGGTTTTTCATGTAGTCAAGAGTGGCCTTGGGAAGCCAGAAGTTTTCCATACCGCGCTCTGAGGAATCATGGTTTATGACATCTTTAAGGTTTAACAGTAAAAGAATGATGTCGGAACTATTGACATGTTCCGCCAGTTCCTTTTGATACGGCTGTTCAACCTCTCCTCTTCCAAGCACCTGCCTGTATGTTTCTCCTGAATAATCAAGGGCAATTAACTCAACAGCGGTTCCAGAGTAGTGTAAATTGAAATTCAATTTTGACAGCTTTCCTGGAACTGTCGGAGGAGGCCACTTGTGTTCAGTTGTCATCAGCTTCCAGTTGATGAATATGAAATTGCTGGCTTCTTTGTTCATAGGCTCAAGGAAAATACCTTCCTTCGTTGGAGTAGTATATTTCTGACCCAGCACTGTCAAAAGGACAGTTTTACCTGCTCCCTCGGCACCGAGTATACATATTTTAGACATGTTTCTATTTCCTTCTAATTAGATTTGCTGTTATCTTTTCCTTTATGTCCGGGGAAAATGAAGCCGAATAGGCTACTGACTTAATGCTAGTTTCCGGCCAAATATGCCTTTGGTCGGGATACTCTGAAGAGATATGACTGCCAATGTCATCGCAGAGGTTTAGGATGTCCTGCAGGATGGAATTCTTGCGGTTTTCCGGTGAAGCCAAGCGCCATAAACTTTCCTCTATGCTCCTTATTCCTGATTTGTATAGACCGCTATGATCCCCGGCCATTTTAGCATTAAGCGCATATAATGCCGAAACGAAATGCCATCGAACAGCGAAGTTCACATGGTGGGCATATCTACCGAGAAACCTTTTCTTATCGTCTTCGCTGTACTCATCATCGAAAATGTTGACAATCACATTGTCGCAGGTATCCTTCAGATAGTTATCGTGGAAATCCATTTCCTTGGCCGTTATTCCCTGTTCGGAGCTGATTATCCAGAACACCTGGTTTGCCTTTGGGAGATATTCAAACAACGACTTTCCATGCGCCTCCTTTCTCTCGCCGTCCTGTACTGCACCAAAACCGGGAGTGTCCGCAACGACAAGTCCATCTTCTAGAATCTTGGCCTTAAGTCTGACTTCCATCTTTTTAATACCCCGTTGTGAGAGATCTCCATTATCGCTTGCACTTCTTTCTATGAGTCTACCCAACTCCTCTACAGAGCTGCACTTTTCTATATAACGGGTTATGCTCTTGCCAAAGATGACAGTTGCCCCCATCTCATTACCGTAGACATACTCTACTGGGGCGGAGCTCCACGGTCTGTTGCTACGGGGTGCGAGATTAGCGCCAAGCAAGGCATTCATCAGCGTTGACTTGCCGACATTTGTTAAACCGGCAAAGGCCACGACTAACCTATCAGTCATCAATTGAGAATAGAACTTTTTCAGGGTTTTGCCAGCCTGGAGCAGGACGGCAGAAAGTTCTGGCTGGTCGGATGCCAAACCATCAGCTGTCGTCCTGAATAGAATCCTCAGTTCCTTTATCAGGTTCAGTATCTCATCCTTGTGCGCTTGTACGCTCATGCCTTGATATGCCCCAGGTAGCCATCGGCGCGCATAGCAAGGGCGTCAAGGGTCTGCATTTGTTTCCTGATATCATCTACCGGAACCGGCTTTCCCGCCTTTTTGCGCCGCATCGCGGTTTCGAGCGAACCTGAGATCTGGGCAAGATCATTCAGCACCTTGGCGCGGTAGGTCTCTACGATGCCGTCGCAGAGTTTCCTAAGTGCAGGAAGACGCTTGTTCCTGATATCCGAAAACATTTGCTTCACATGCGACTTCGCACATTCGAGAATCTTGTCCTTCTGCTTCGCCTTTGAGATGAAGAATGCGACAGGTACTACGAGCGCACCGACTCCTATCAATGCCCACCCTATTGGACCGGCAAGTGCGGCCCATGGAGCTAATGCCGTGGTAGTAGTTGTCGTCAGGGCTGTTCCAGTCCCAGCGGCGGCTACGATATTTCCAGCGGTGCTTAATCCGAGCCAGCTAAGGAATCCGCCAAGGGCGGTCACAGCGCTGGGAGCGGCTGCGGTAGTTGCAGTAGTTGTGACGATTAATGCCGCACTGCTGCTTGCGGCAGCTACGGCGCCGCCACCGATCCCGGCAATCATCGCGCCTCCTATTGTCCCTTTCAACAAAGATGAATTCCGCGTAGCCGATCCTATTGAAACCGCACCGTTTGCACCGATGCTTATTATTGACGGATATTCCAATCTGAGTTTATCGGTGATTTCCTTGACGCCGTTTTCAAACCTAGATGAATATGGAGTTATCTCCTCGGCCAAGACTGCTTCCATGAATGCAGGCAGTTCCTTGGCCAACTTGCCTGCCGATATGGCGTACGAGGACTCTATTTTGTCTAAGATTTTCTTTTCCACCGCACCTTCTGCAACCACGAGCGCATTGTCTAACTCGTCTGAGAGAGTCCTCCATTTAGCCTTGAATTCACTTTCAACAACACCCTGGATTCTCTCTATCTCAGATTTCTGCTTTGATAGATTGTCAATTTCATCCTGAAGATCTTCAGTGGATTTAGAGCCGGCATCCAGTTCAAGCCGCATCCCGCAGTCCAATGACTGCGCCACCTTTAAAACGTTCGATATGAAGTTTGCCCTGAGTATATTTATCTTCTCCTTTGAGATGAACGCCGATATGTCAAACAGTATTTCCTGGAATCCGCTTTCCGCAGTTTTCCCTTGCATTGCGTTCCTGGCGCTTATTTGGTATATCTTCTCTACGGAAATGCCGACGCTGGAGAGAACCCTCCTGTTGTGTTCAATAGCAGTCTCCATGTCCTTGTCGTCAGTTTTATCGGCCATGTTCACGGCAAAAAAGACTTTTTTGATGTCGGCAGCTTTGAGTTCCTTAAGAAGTTCGAGCTCGTCTTCGGCAATCGGTGCAGTTGATGTTACTAGGAAAATCACAGCATCGGACTGGGGTATGAACTTGAGCAGCATCGCATCATGGTGCTTGTGTAGAGAACCCGCTCCGGGCGTATCGATCAGAACAAGATCGTCCTCAAGCGTCTGAAATTTGCCATACACTTCCACACTTTCAACATTCTTCTGGTTCTCGGGATTGAATTCCTCGGTGACGTATTCGCGTATGCGAGCATACTTCGTCTCCTCGGGTTTCCTGCCATCCTGGTAATTTATAACCACAAGCTCTCTGTCGGACTTGATGAACTTTGATATTACACTGCTGCATGGGAGCTTGTCGACAGGATCCAGGAGGTCGTCGTTGCGGCCTATGAAGGCGTTGCAGAAAGTTGACTTGCCTCTCTTGACCTTCCCCATCACCGTCAGCAGGAACTTGCCGGACATGAATTCGCTAATCTCGTGCTCGATGATTGCCGCACCCTTGGTGTCTCCCCGCTTTTCAGCTACGACCTTGATTTCACCGGCCCACTTCACCATTTCCATCTTCTGAGCGTAGTTTGTAAGTTCCATAAGGCATACCCCTGTTTTTTGTCTGGTGACTGTATCGGCAGGCATCGCAGGAGTTGAATAACCCTCAAAAAAAGAGGAGCGCACTCACCCTGCACTCTAAGAGAGGCACTACCCATGCCTACAAGAGAATGCGGAAGAGGCGCCCCAGGTGGGGCGCAACCTCCGACATAGTCTCTCTTGTACGAAAATGGGTAGTTTTCTCTTAGAAACGTCCGTCGAAAATCACGTAAATTTATCGATTGCTTATTTCGTCTATAGAATCCTTTTTCCTTGTTTACTTCAGGTCTCAGCATAAATGCGGAGCCCTATTATAATAAAAGATTACCACAGGGCGGGAATAATTCAAACCGTGAATAAATGTTTACCGTTGTTTGAAACCCAGGATTGTGGATAGGTTGCGCAGTTTATAATCACTGTAGGATTGCTATATTTATAGTATAATCATTAGGTAGCACCAATTTTCCGGGAGTCCCGGAAAATGTCAGGAATGTTGAAGCCCCTGAACAAGCTTGGATTTCGGTAGTTTGAATAGGCCGGCCGACACTCTAAGGCATCCATGTCTTTTCAAAAGCCGGTAGATGGTCGAGTTCAGTGGAGCCGTCCTGGAATTGACAGCCTTCTTGTAGTTTGATTTGAGCGTCTCGATCAGTATCCTGTCCCGGATATTCCGTGTGCCTGGCAAACAGGATTTATTGAGCATTGCAAGCTCATCATCCCTGCTCATGTTCTCCCTATGCCTGCCACCGCGACCATCGCTTCCTATGAGCGCCTTAGCACCACCACAATTCCTGTATTTGCAGTAGATATTTCTCACGGTCTGGACATCCAGGGAGAGAATGCTTGCAATCTTGGCTGTAGTCAAGTGCGGTTTAAGGCCAACGCATAGCAAACGCCTGTACCGCCTGGCGTTGCGTGCCTCCTCCCTGAGGATTCTCAGGAGTTCATCCCTGCAACGTCTCCTCTTGGCTTTTTCTTTGGTCTTGGAGTTGCTCATAAGTCAAGGTACATCTACATGGGTTATTTGCAATTAAAATGTTATGTTCTCATAGGTATATAGAACTTAGGCATTGGGAACTAAAGGCTGCCGCCTTTTTTTAGCTAAGCCTCATAAACCCCCTTAAGGGGTTTATGCGCTACACACCCCTGGAAGTGCCACTGGGCGAGGTCTGGGTGTTTACGGAAGGTCTTCCTTTAGGAAGCCCAGGTCTGGAAATCCGGACTTGACACTAAAAATTTCCCAGATGCACAGCGCACACCAGTGTGTTCGTTTACCCACCCAACCCACCAGATATTTCCGGGATTGACACTCAAGCGAGAACGACAGGTGACTCACAATTGGCGAGTAAAAATGTTGCCGTCAAGAAAGCAGCATCGGTAAAGAATAAAAGCCGACCCAAAGTTTCAGTTGGAGGGTTATCCCTTCAACTGGAGCCGGCTTGTGTGTGTTTATGCACACGCGTGTCGCCGATGGCAGGAAGGCTTACCGGAGATGGATCAGCGTACGCAGCATGTAAAAACGGCGCGGAAGGCCGTCACCATTAGCTGCGGTTTTGCCGCATCCGCACGATACGCGCGGAATATTCGACAGGACGTACTTGGAGCCGGGGTAAGGATCGTCAATAAATTCTTTCTATTATTTTAATATCAACTCCAGCAAGCAAGTGCCATTCTGCGTGCTTCCAGATCTTCTCTTTTCCTGCTTAGCCAGTCTTGCTGTTGTCGCGAATGCCCGCTTGCGTTCGGTCAGGGCCGGCTCGGACTGCGTACTTCGCTTCGGGCCATGCCCCATGCGAAAAGAAAACAGCTCGCAATCGGTTATCGGGCACAGACGCACCCCTTTCGTTCCCGACGAGCATTCTCGGCAGTACAACCTTATTGCCCGCAGCGGCGTAAGTTTCTCAGTCCTGGTATTCATCGCCCCTCCATAATGTTACGGATTCAATTACCTACGCCCGCAGCTCAGAAAAGTTCCAGAGCTTCGGGTTCATTCTTTTTCCTTTTAAGTTCATAGCCTTCCCAGTCATCCACGTACTCGGTGAGCATAAAATCGGCCCGGAAAATAAAGTCGCGGACATTCAGATAGTCCCGGACATATTCCCCGTTACCGACATAGCCAACCCCGAACTTTACGGTGCCTGGTCCTATGAGCCCGGTCCTTCCGAGCCTGATCACTGTTTCGTGCACGTCTGCGATGTTCGAAAAAAGCTCCCTTTTGATGTTAAATGTCTGACAGGAACATAAAAGTACAGCGGCGGGTTCGCAGGAGCCGTCAGGCACGGTTTTCAGGCTGCGCAGTTTTCCGTCAGCCAGTCTTATCGACACACCGTCCCCGTATTTCACAGTGTATACCCGCCTCCCGCCGCCTGAGATGAGTCCACACATTTCATGAGTGCCGGGATCGTCGATAATCACAGCCGATTCAGCGTCCCAGAAAAGGTCGTGATACCGGAAACCCAGCCAAGCGTGGCCCGACATCCACCACTCTGCGGGAGCGGCATGTAAGCCAGGTTTCCTTTCGGACGACCTCCTTTCGCGGGGCGTCTTCAGACCTTGAACGCGCCTCTTGAGCCCGGGTTCCTTGACCTCCGGGGCCGGCATGCCCGGATTTTTGCTCCAGCGCGTCAGGATATCGTCCAGAGCCATCAGATTCAAAACAGCATCATGGGAATCACTGCGCGGGGCAAGTGCTTCCAAGAGTTCGTTAATCCTAGGCATCCCGTGTTCACGGACTGCTGTGGCGGCAGTATTTATGCTGTGCCAGGATGAGACATTCTGATCCCCATGAGCTTTTTTCAGCATGCGCTCCGACAGTTTGATGACTTTAATGACCTGGGCGCTGAGTTCGTACGGGAACTCTTGCCACTTTTTACAGCTGATGTCGTGCATTTTAAATCCTCTTTTACACTGCTTCCATTGTTTCATTGATAATCTTTTTTGTCGGCCCGTAGCATCTTTCCAGCTGGGTACTGATCTCCGGCATGCGTGGCTTCGGAAATCCCGCCAACAGGATCTTGAAGAGTCCTACTGGTACAACCACGTTGGCTGCAGGCCGCTGCCCCATAAGCTCCGAGCCGTCGGCTACGATGACGGCGGACGCGCAGCCTATGAACTTTGATTTCAAACCACATCGGTTGTCGAATTTTGACGGATCCGCAAGCGCCAGCAGAACAGAGTTCCGGCTTATGACGCCCATATGCCTGAGCTTTGAAATGAAATTGGCGGTGCGCGACGAGCCTATGTAGATTCCACCGCGATTGTTGTAATGTGTGCAACATGTAAGCAACACATCTGCCGTACACGGGTGGGCCGGCCAAATCTCCTTGATTTTGTATTGGGCTCCACAGGGCGCTATAACGCGGTTGACGCCGAGGGGAATCTCATAGACTTCCCGGCCCGCCTGTGAAAGCGCCGCAATGACGCCGCCCATGGTGCCGTCGTCTATTGCCATGACGACCGCACCGGCCGGAATCTTACGGAGTAGTCCTGCGGCCAACAGCCCAATGGACTGAGCCGATCCCAACTGTTGTTCCAAATCCGGTTTTGACTGTTGTCCATTGCGCTGTGTAATCGCGACATTCTGCAACCCAGATGCCATAGCTGCGCCCATCTTTGTCTTTGCCTTTCTCATTATCAGCTCCCTTCTTGATTGGCCCGGGGAAAGCACGCCGGTTTTCGACGTGCCTTCCGCAGGGCTTATTGTTTTTGATCAGTTGAACCTTGTACCTTTGCCGTGAACCGCCTGCCACACACCTACTGTGACATCGACAGGAGCATCTGATGTCCCATAGAGGTGTTTAAGGTTGTCGAGCCGGAACAAACCGCTGGGCGTGAACAGCCGGTCCCTGGGGTCGGTGAACTGCACCCGGTTTTTGAGCCTTCCCGGCCTGAACGCAGTATCCCTTGCAAGGAAGATGATTCTTGCATCCTCGTAAAACTTCCGCATGCCGAGCATGCAGTAGAATGCGCTACATAGGTGTTCCGGCACCGTGAACCGGCCTTCAATGTCGAACTCGGTTGCAGGCACAAAGATCAGCTGCGGATCAGGGGAACCGTCATCTTCACCGTTGTCTAAGCCGTAATTCGGGTAGATGTTGACGATGTCCAATCCGAGGGCCAGGAGGGGCTCCACAAGGAACTCGGTGGTTTCATGCCACATGACCGCCGCACAGCCGTTCAGGGTCAATCCCTGGGCGACAAAGTGCCGCAGCATAGCCTCTTTCTCGCTGTTGAAGAAGGTGTTACCCTTCCACTGCAGCTTCGCATCATCCTCCGACACTGCGTGTGGAGCGGCCGATGTGAAGTAATTGTCGTCCAGACTCTCCGCTGGCATTGCGGGTTGCCTGGCGCAGATCGCCTTCTCTGACACCTTGGATTCGGCTGCCTTGTTTTCGGTTTCATCCTTCTTCGCGACCGTGTCTTTTTTCATTTCTCGTCTCCTCTTATTGCCCTTAGACACCATGCCGAATTGCCGGTGTGATGCCTTTTTTAAGGGCTGTTTTTCATTATCTTGTAGTTACTATGGTGACCATGGTGACTATCCCGTCAAACGCCTTGTTAATCAGTCTGTTACAAAAGTCACCACTGAGACACAAGTCATGTGACTTCTCGTCACCGGTAATCAAAGTCACCATAGTAATGTAAGTCACCAAAGTAACCATAGTCATCATCTCTCTCATAGTTAAGCCTTTCTGGTTGACAGCCGGTATCTGTTCCGCTCCATCCTGATGATCGCGCCATCGGCGACAAGCAGCCGGAGCGTGTTCTTCAGGACGCCTGCGCTCATTTCAGACGATTCCTTGATCTCCCTAAGCGTCAGCACGCGGTCAGGGGCGGACTGGAACACCGCAACGATCTCACGCCGCCTGGCGCTCAAGCGAACGGTCTCGGCATCGCCTTCCAAAGTCCACGTGAAGTCTGTCTGCCGGATGGCAAGGACACACTGTTCGACGTCACGCCCCGTGACATGGAGCTCACGGCAGCCCGACTTGCAGACGCCGAAGACAAGGATCGTGTCGCAGGTGCCGAATATGCCCTGGGAGCCGCTGATGGTGTCAAAGATGTCGGACGCAGGCGATTTCCGGCAATGATGGACGAACAGGATGCAAACGCCGAAGCGTAGCGCCAAGGCCTGCACTGACGACATGAACGCGGTGTCGGCCTCATAGAGGTTGGAGTTCTTGGCCATCGGCGGCCTGAAACGTTGCAAGGTGTCGATGATCACTAGCTTGCATTCAGGATGTGCGAGCAAAAACTTCTCGACGAGACCCAGACGATCAGTGATGTCGCCGAGCTCAGACATGGAGAACAGGTACAGGTTGTCAGGCAGAACCTCGGATAGCTTCTGCAAGCGGTCGCGGAGCCTTATTTTGTTGTCCTCAAAAGCCAAATACAGGACAGCGCCCCTGACAACTGCCATGCCGAGGAACTCCCAGCCCAGGGCTACGCAGAGTGCCAGCAGTAAAACCCACCACGATTTACCGACCTTCGGCCTGCCAACTACGGCGGCGAGCCCTTCGGGAAGCAACCCCGTGACAATCCACGTCGGCTCCTTGAGCTCCATGCTCTGCAGGCGGCTGGCGGTTACGGCACGGCTGACCAGGCTATCAGCTACGCCCGATATCATAATTATGAATGCTGTTGTTTTAGAGTTCATGCCACCACCTCAGGATTGAGATAGATAAGGCGTTGCCAGGCGCCTTTGTCGGCCCTGTTAACGCCAGGCATACGGGACAGCCGGCTCTCGTTACGGCAGGATGCGTCAACGCCCATGGGATTGAAGATCTGGGCGAAGAGTTTATTCTCGACTTCAGATTCCCACTCGCTGACATCCTTGCAGTCGACTCGGATCCAGGCGTGTATGGATTTGCCGCCAGAATGTATCAAGGCCGCAACAGGCAGTCCGAGATTGATCGCGCCGGACCAAAAGCGGATCTGCTGCTCCATGGGCTTATTGTCGAACTCCATTACTGCGAACCGAAAAGTCTTAACGCAGTTGTCCGAACGGAATGATGGCTTGCCGTCTGCAGTGTTTCCCTGTACGCCTGTCAAGGGGTTCGGGATGATGTGTTCAAATCCCGCAACACTGCCTGATGCGAAGGTTCCAAGCCAGAGCTCGCAAGTCCTGATGTTCTCCAAGCCTGTCGAATATTTGCTCCCGATAAAAAGCATGTCCTCTCTGGTATAAAGGGAATTCAGTACGAGAGCTGGATGCTCCTCCATATTTTCACTTATTCGGACAGGGGAGCTTTCAATAAGCCCGGCTTCATCCAGCGTGCCGGCGTTAAGGATGAAATCGAATGCAAACTGACCGTTGATGTTGAACTTCGGTTCAGTTGCATTCTTGGTCCTGGGGCTTTTAGCTTTCCCGACTGCCTTGCTTGAACGCGCTTTGTCGATCGCGTCACGGATTTCGCTGTCGGGCACGATACGCCCCCCGGCAGGGATGGACTGGCGGATCCCGGTGAATATCTCGTCGTCGGACAGTCCAGCGTGCACGCCGTGATTCGCCGGCGTGAGGAGCGTGTTATGCAGATTCTGCCCGCACCCAGGAGGAGGCAGGTTAGCGCATGTTTCGGTGAATTTGGAGAGTGAATCGGACATGCTTATTTTGTCTCCTTAAGCTTCTGGCCGTTGTTTCTTATCCAGTCTTCGAGTTCACTGGGGTGGAACAACACACGTGAACCGATTTTATAGGATGGAAGTCCTGCCTTCCTAAGTTTCCATAATTCGGTCCGACTTATGTCGCCCATGAACGCCATGGCCCCACAGACATCCGTAAAGCCCCGTGAAGGCACTGGTATTTCATCTTTACTTTCAAGCACCGCCCGCATTTTTCTTGTCTGCAACTGAGTCGCCTTCCCAGAAGCGATAGTCGAAACAACAACTTGTTCATCCTTTGTCATCGAAGTCTCCTTTTGTCTATTTTTATATCAATAGACATTGCGCTGAAAGCCATTGCTAGCAAGGTATTTAAGCCACTATTGAGACTAAGGCAAATAGGCAGTTAATAGGCAGATGTTTTGACATGCCAATACCATGGAATGGTCATGTCATTGAGATATTTGAGGACAGTTTTGAGCGATGAAGACTGTTCAGCTACGGTTAGCTGGAGAGCGAATGTTGCTGGAGAGGCTACTTGTTAGGAGCCGGATGAACTCCTTGGCATTATCGTTGAACTCCTTGCAGTCCTTGCGAGGTTCCTTGGAGTCTTCTGAAACATCAAACCTGAACTTGCGGAGCTGGGAGATAAACGTATTTGAAGCGCTGATCCTGACACCATGCACACTCCTGACGGAGAACTTTTCCACCGTGGGGAGATCTTTACCCTTGGTATGGCCGTACAGCTTTATCCATTCCTTGCTGTCGATGTCCCTTCGATCATAAATCGCATTGTTGACATTGTCGGTGATGTCGGTGCTGATGTTCGATGTGCTTTGGTAAAAGAGCTCACCGCCGTGAAGCGGCTTTAATTTGGTTTCAGATACGGCCAGCATGGCGATCTTTAGTTTGCCGTTTCCTCTTGTCTTCTTGATTTCATCCAGTTTAAGTGGCGTAGTGAATGCGATTCCAATACCAAGCCTCGATCTCGATGCTAGCCATACAACCAGGAACTTAAAAAGGCACAAGGCTGTTACTGTGACTATTGTTACCCTGCCGTCAATGACTACACTGTAGGTGACATCCGTCGAACTCTTCAATGCACCGGATTTGGATGCTGGCAGTCCGTTCAGCCTGACAACAATGCCCCGTGAAAGGCTGTTGGAATACGCCTTGAGCAGTTCGAACCCAGTCTTGCTGGAATCACACTCTTCCATCTCTGAGACCAGGCTCTCAGAATCAGTATTCTCTGGTAGTATTACAACTGCACCGTTGCCGAAGTTCAATGCAAATGCGACAGGCCACATCCGGGACTCATCAAGCACCAGCACTCTTTCGCTTCTCTTGAACGAATCTAATGCGGTCCTGGCATCGAACATGTCGGTGTTGTTCACTTGAGAATATTCCAGGAATTCGTCATAGTCACTCTTGGTTTCCATGTCATCATCCAAGAGATTTTTAAGGCTCTTGAGCAAGTTCGGCTCCATGATGTCGCGTACAGGATTCCATCTCATAGTCCACGCAACCTGCTTATCATTCTTTGAATATGGCAGCCTCTGCCCCATGGAATCATCAAGACGGCCGACAGCAAGTGGAATATCGATAGGTCTGGGCAGCAGGTAGAGATAGATACTTGCAGGATCAAGCAGGAACTGACTCTCGATGTATGTGGAGGAAAATGAATCCATGACGGATAGTATTTCAGATGCAAGCGACAGGCTTGCCTTGTCCGGATGAACCTTCAGCAGCAGTATTGAGCCGCCGGACACACATTCGTATATGCCCTTGAACACATCCTTCCGTTTAGAGGAATGGAAGTATGGATAATAGACCCATCTTCGCCGGCAGAAGCCTCCAGCGCAGGGAACAAAGTCGAAGTTTAGAAACTGCCCCGGAGGAGCATCGCCAGATGCGCTCTCGAAAATGACAATATCCGCATGCTTATCCGATAGTGTCCTTATGTCGGCTATGCCGCAGATCTTCTTTGTCACGATTCTCATCGGAGAAGCTCCTTCCGTATTCTTTCAATCTCGCTCGCGGAGATGTCCGCTGACTCGATGCGCCGAGTCCTTAGGACACGCTTGTCCATCCATTTGCGGACGGCGGCTTCTGATACTCCGTATATCTTGCCGATGGTAATATTCGAATATTGGTCAACAAGCCGTTGAAGTTGCTCTTTATCCGGTTGCTCCAATACCTTTTTTACATCAGGAACCGACAGATTGAATTCTTTAATCTTGGACACGATCTTGAGGGCGCGCTTGTCAGCGTCCCCCCTATAGGTCTCAAGCATTCTCTCGTAAACCTTTATCATTTCAGAGGATTCCCATGCCATTATACGCATAGCATCACGAATAGAGACGTCCTGCGTAGCTAAAAATGACATGTATGAGGTGCGGAGTGCGGCATATCCCAGAAGGGAGGCCCGTCTCTTTCTGTGCGCTCCATCTTTACTCTTCCGCGTGATATCGTGCTTGTCATCTTTATTTAGAGCTTTTTCAAATATAGACTTGCAGGTCTTGGTAACATAATGTGGGTTCTTTTTGTAGTGCTCTGCCACAGAAGGTATCAGATACCCATCCTTAGCGCGCCTCTCTTTCCTAGCATCTATTACATTTCGTAATGTTGCCGTGATGGGAATTCTAGCTTTATTTCCTGTGCGTCGGGTCTTCCCGGGAACAACTTCAATGAAATCATCATGAATACTGTTCCACTTCAGCAAAGCTGCATCCTGGAGACGGAGCCCAGATTGGCTTCCGAGTATTATAAGATCTCGGTAGTCCTGTCCGTGTTTTGCCGATTCCTCTATGACAGACTTCAGCATGTCCGGTTCAAGTGCTTGGTGGCCTTCGGCTCCTGATTCTGACTTCTTTTTGCGGGGAATGTGAATGCGATTGAATGGATCACGGTACGGCAGGGGCGTAGTTGCATCAATGGTCGAGAAGATCCTTGATATGAGCTTTAGATGGTCATTATAGGTTTTACCGCTGAGCTTGCTGTCCCAAAGGTGTTTTGAATATTCAAGAGCTGTAACCCTTGTCACATGTTCTATGAATTCGATCCCCTTGCCGGTACACCAGGAAACGAACTTGGAGAATGCAGCATTATAATTCTTCTTCGTCCTCTCATCCAATGAGGAATATGAAGGGCAGACATCGGTCCATCTTTTATAGCAAGTATCAAGCCGGATGGTTGACAGTTCAGCTTCGCCTGACACTGTTTTCACCACAGCCTCTATAATCTTGCGATCCCGGTCAAGTTTCTTATCTTCTGTAGCCTGCTCTGCTGCCGCTTTGAACTTTGAATCCACTATTTGCTTGACGCGCCGATCCACCTCAGCCCTGTCGGAAGTCTTCGTGGAAACCCAAATATCCTTGTCCTTTGTCCTCAGGCGCAGGTAGTATATCCCCTTCTTCCCTCTTTTGAAAAGTTGAGGAGGATGTACTTCAAGTTTCTTAGATTTATGTTTGGCAGCCTTCTTACGCATCTCCCACCTCTATAGAAAGTACGAGTGTAACCGTCCGGTAACTAATATAAACGCAGAGATGAAGAGATTCAAGAATTATGGTAGCAGTTTTGGAGCAGATTGGTTTATGATGAAAGATGGTGACTAGATAAATGAGGCTAAAAGAATGGTCGGGACGGCGAGATTCGAACTCGCGGCCTTCAGACCCCCAGTCTGACGCGCTAACCAGACTGCGCTACGTCCCGTCAAGCCCCTTAAAATGTTACAAAGCTTGATTTTTTCAAGTTTGACAACGGAATATTCCCAAATTTAAGAAAATTTAGTTTTTCATTTGAAAGAATAATTTATTTGTTATACATTAGTCGATTCAAATATATTTTTATTTTAAATATCAGGGAAAGGACATTGACATGATGAAAAAGTTTATTGCCTTAGTTGCGGTTGTCTTTGCTATGACGGCCGGAACAGTTGCCCAGGCTCAGGTTTTGGACAAGATTGTACTCTATTTTCCAAATAGGATAGTAGATGCCATGGATATGTTCTCAATTTCTCTTGGGTTCGGGCCTACAGCTAGGGGGGAAGTGTGGTGCACAAGACCTTTCGCATATGGCGCTGGCACGGGAGTACTTGTCAAGGCCGCCAAAGCATACAACCGTCAATACGGGTGTGGCTTTGAATCAGGTTGGGAGACAAATTTCATGGCGGTAACCGCTGAAGGCAAAGAACTCACCAACTGTGTGGGATCGTTAAAAGAATACAATAATTATTATTCCGGACCTCCAAGAACAGATCAGCGGATATATAATTTCTATAATGGCGAAAGAGATTACTGGTCGATTGGTATGACGGGTGGACTTGCAATAGCCGAAGTCAACGGAGAATTCCATCCGGTTGAAATTTTTGATTTCTTCGCTGGATTCCTTTTCTTCGACATCAAGGGCGATGACTACACGTTTGCCGACCTGTCGAACTGATTGCTGCATACAATGATATTCAAGGGCGCGGATTCCGCGCCCTTTTTTTATGCCTGCAATGATTGTGTATCCCTGAAATGCTTATCCGGATAAGCAAAACACATAAAAGTTATTTTCGAAATATAAATATTTTTTCTATTTTAGAAAAAACAATTTGACAAACTAATTATAGAGATTTAATTGCGAACTGTCGATTTTAATGGAAAGAAATTATTATGGAACATGAAAACCTGAAAATTACGCCCCTTAACACCAGGCATATCCAGCTCGGCGCCAAAATGGTGCCGTTTGCAGGATGGAATATGCCTGTACAGTACAAGGAAGGGATAATCGCCGAACATAACCATACAAGAACCCATGTCTCAATTTTCGATATCTTCCACATGGGCGAATTTCGCATCAGAGGAAAAAATTCCGCTGTTGTTCTGGACAGGATACTTGCGAGGCCGGTCGCAGACCAGAAACCTGGAACATGCCGCTACAGTTTCCTTCTCACTGAAAAAGGAACTGTCATTGACGACCTGATAGTCTACAGGATTGACGATGATGAGTTTTTCATTGTTGTGAATGCAGGGACGAGAGACACTGACGCCGCCCGGTTCAAAGAACTTCTTCCAAAGGACATTTCTTTCTCAGATGATTCTGATGCAACTGCGAAAATAGATCTTCAGGGCCCGGAGAGCGCCGATATACTGGTGGCGCTGGGTTTGAATAAAGAAGGACTTCCCTCCTACTATCGCTGGATCAAAACCAGTATCTCAGGAATTTCGTGCATCCTCAGCAGGACAGGCTACACCGGCGAGTTGGGATTTGAAATTTATTTTCCCGCCGATAAATCGGAAGCAATGTGGGATATTCTGCTTGAACAGAAAAATGTCAAGCCAGTGGGGCTTGGTGCGCGCGACACTCTGCGGCTTGAAATGGGATATCCGCTTTATGGACACGAACTCAACCTTGAAACTACGCCGGTTGAAGCGGGATTCGCACAGATGCTGAAACTCGGGGAAAAACGCGATTTCATGGGGGCGGAAATCCTGAGGACTTCTCAGCCTAAGAAGAGACTTGTGGGAATCGAACTTGAAGGCAGGCGTGTGGCAAGAGAGGGAACCCCTGTATTCATTTCAGGAAAGGAATCCGGAAAAGTCAGCTCGGGAACATTCTCGCCGTCTCTCGGAAAAGCGATCGCTCTTGCTTATGTCAATGGTGCATCAGAAATGAATTTAGGAACTGACGTGGAGCTTATTACTGACAGGTTCAGGATAACCGGCAAAACGGCAAGTATACCGTTCTATAAAAACGGAACTGCGAGAAAATAGGGAAAAATATTCAAAATAATAATTTAAAGCTCTATTATTTTATAAAAAACAATATATTAAAAAATGGTTTCTTTTTGAAATTCAGGAGGTACAGATGAAGAAATACACGAAAGAACATGAATGGGTGGAGATTAAAGGCACTGAGGCAATCGTCGGGATAACCGCCCATGCAGCGAAAGAACTCGGGGACATAACTTTTGTTGAAATGCCGCCAGAGGGGACAGACCTGATAGTTGGCGATGTTTTAGGGACGATTGAATCAGTCAAGGCCGCTTCCGATATTTACGCACCAATAAGCGGCACCGTATGCAGCATCAACAAAGAGCTTGAGGAGGAGCCTGCAATAGTCAATATCTCCCCAGAGGGAAAAGGTTGGATTTGCAGACTGGACAACATTGATCTTATTGAAGTCGAGGATCTTATGTCTCAAGAGCAATATGATAAATATCTGAAGGAATCTACAAAGAAATAATTATAGGAGAACTTTCCGTGCCTTATATTCCAAATACAGACGCCGATGTAAAAGAAATGCTTCAGGCGGTAAACTGTAAAAGCCTTGAGGAACTCTGGAGAAAAGCCCAGATAAAAGATCTGCCTCCAGTTTTAGATAATATTCCCTCCGGCAAATCGGAATATGAAGTCACCCTGCAGCTTAATGCCTTGGCTTCACAAAACGCTACAAATCTTGTGAACTTTGTAGGAAGCGGATATTATGACCATTTAATACCTGCCGCAGTTGGAGCATTGACCGGACGGTCCGAATTCTATACAGCCTATACTCCATACCAGCCTGAAGCTTCCCAGGGAACGTTGCAGGCCATATACGAATTCCAATCGGCAATATGCCGGCTTACTTCAATGCCTATGGCGAATGCGTCACTTTACGATGGGGGTACAGCTCTTTTCGAGGCCATGATGATGGCTGTCAGGATAACTTCACGCAGACAGGCGGTCATTTCTGGCGCCGTGTCTCCGATTTTCCGCGAAATGATAAAATGCTATAGCAGCAACCTAGACATAGAACTTATAGAAGTCCCTGTCAATAATTCAAAAACAGATTCCGCCCAGAACGCGTTGATTGACGCTGTAACCGATAAGACAGCGTGCATTCTCGTACAATACCCGAACGTTTTTGGAACAGTCGAGGAGTGGACAGACACAGTTGATAAAATCCACAAAAAGGGCGCAATCGCCGTATGCTCCACATACCCGATAGCGCTTGCAATGCTTAAAACACCCGGCGAAATGGGCTTTGATATTGTTACAGGGGAAGGGCAGAGCCTTGGAATCCCATTGAGTTTCGGAGGACCTTACCTCGGATTCATGTCGGTGAAGGAGAAATATGTCCGCAAAATGCCCGGAAGAATTGTAGGAAGGACTGTTGATCTTGACGGTAAACAGGGATTCGTCCTGACGCTACAGGCACGCGAACAGCACATACGCCGTGAGCATGCCATGTCGAATATCTGCTCAAACGAAAGCCTTTGCGCCCTGACCGCCCTGATTTATCTTACATGCGTAGGGAAAGCAGGTCTTATGCAGGTTGCCAACCTCTGCGCATCAAAAGCGAATTTCGCAAGAGACCTCCTACTCCAGATAAAAGGAGTTGAAGCTGTAGGTGAGAAATCTTTCTTCAATGAATTTGTCATTAAACTTCCCATGGACTCCTCTGAAGTGGTCGGTAAACTGATAGACAAAGGATTTGCCGGCGGATTTCCTCTTGGGCGATACTATCATGACAGGAAGAACCAGTTGCTTGTTGCGGTTACTGAAAAAAGGACCCGTGAAGAGATTAAAGCATTTGCAAACGCTATGGAGGCAGTACTGTGGAATTAATATATTCAAAAGGAAAAGCTGGACGGCGCGGTTCATCCCTTCCAAAACTTGATGTTCCGGATTCAAATTCCATCCCCTGCGAACTTCGCAGGAAAAAAGCGGCCGCAATGCCGGAAGTTTCGGAACTGGAAGCCGTAAGGCATTTCACCCTTCTCAGCAGAAGGAACATGGGCGTCGACTCCAATTTCTATCCGCTCGGTTCCTGCACGATGAAGTACAACCCCAAGTTCCATGAGAAAATAGCTTCGATGCCGGGTTTCGCCGATCTCCATCCACTCCTTCCCCAGCTGAGACGTGGAGGCGCACTCACACAGGGAGCGCTCGCAGTCATCTATGAAACGGAACGTATGCTCAGTGAACTTCTAGGCTTCGCTCATTGCACCATGCAGCCGCTCGCAGGCGCACATGGCGAACTTACCGGTGTCATGATGATTGCTGCATATCACAAGGCGCATAAGGATCCCAAGAGGAAGATCATGCTCATACCTGATGCAGCACATGGTACAAATCCCGCGAGTGCGGCAATGGCCGGGTTTGAAACGTTGACAATTCCATCAGACGCCGAAGGCAATGTCGATCTTAAAGCCCTTCAAAACGCACTCAATGAGAATGTCGCTGGAATAATGTTGACCTGTCCTAACACACTCGGTCTATTCGATCAGAACGTGAAGGAGATCTGCGATCTTGTCCACAGGGCTGGGGGACTCGCATACTGCGACGGCGCAAATTTCAATGCGATCATGGGAAGGTTGCGTCCTGGAGATCTCGGTTTCGACGTTATGCATGTCAACCTCCATAAGTCCTTCTCAACCCCGCATGGCTCCGGAGGCCCAGGCTCAGGACCGGTCGGTGTATGTGAAAAGCTTGTCCCATATCTTCCTGTTTCCAGGGTCGTCAAGAGAAGCGATGGAACATATGCGCTTGATTACACTCAAAAGGAGACAATCGGTTATATCGCTCCATTCTACGGAAATTTTGGAATCATACTCAGAGCTTATGCATATCTTACAACACTTGGCAGGGAAGGGCTCATAAGGGTCAGTGAAAATGCCGTCCTGAGCGCGAACTACATCAGAGTGAAGCTTGCACCTTATTTCGACCAGCAGTATCCCGGCTACTGCATGCACGAATGCGTCTTTTCTGCAACGCGCCAAGCGGAAAAAGGTGTTCATGCCCTAGATATTGCAAAAGCACTGGTAGACAGGAATATTCATCCCCCTACAATTTACTTTCCGCTGATTGTCAAGGAAGCTATTATGATAGAGCCGACAGAAACCGAGTCCAAGGAGGACATTGACAAATTCATCCAGGTGATGATTGAAATTGCGAAACTCGCAGATGAAAATCCAGAGGAAATCAAGAAATGTCCGGTTACAATGCCTATCAAACGTCTTGACGAAACCCAGGCCGCAAGAAAACTTGATTTAGCGTCCTTGGAATAATCTTGCTGACCAATAACGCTAGGATACAACCTGTAATCAGTCAAGTATGTGCTCGTTTTGCGAAAGCCGCAGTGGTTCTCAATCATTCTTCGGGTCAAACGCGCGGTGGAGAGCCTCTCCGGCAAAATTGAATGACACAACGGATATGAATATTGCAGCGCCAGGCCATAAAGTCAGATGCCAGTATCTGAGCGGATCGGAAAACGCCTGATGCAGAAGTTCACCCCAACTTGCTGTTGGCGCCCTTACTCCGAATCCCAGAAAGCTAAGCCCGCTTTCAGATAGTATTGCCCCGGCAACACCGAATGTAAAACTGACAAGGATAGGCCCCGAGATATTTGGAAGCAGGTGGTAGACCATGATCTTCCATATCGACAGGCCCAGTGATTCACAGGCTTTTATGTACGGCATAGCCCGTTGCTGTAGGACTTCTCCCCGGACAATACGGCTCAGCCCGGTCCAAGAGGTCAGTCCTATTACCCCTATGACAAGAAGTATCGACTGCTCCATCTTCCTGTCCATCATTATGGCCATCAGGATAAGTAGCAGCAGAAATGTTGGGAAGCACATTATTATCTCAACAATCCTCATGACGATGAAGTCCATCCTGCCGCCGAAATATCCGCAGAGCAATCCGACAATAATTCCGATTACCATTGTAAGTGTTGTCGCCAGGAATCCCACTGCCAGAGAAACTCTGGCACCGTAAACCATTCTTGAGAAAACATCTCTGCCGACCTGGTCAGTTCCGAAGACATGGTTCCCGCACGGCTTGAGATGAGGTTCTCCGGCATTTTCGAACGGGCCGTACGGGATTGGTGCGAAAACCGCAAACTCTCCTTTTGCGAGATTCGCACAACCCTTGCGCCAGTCGTTCTTTTCAAGCCTGGGACTGACTAGGACAAAAGGTATGACTGCTATTACCGCCCAAGCTGCAATCGCCCTCCATTTCAGCATGGACCTTTTTCGGAATACCGTCAATATCAATAGGGCAGGAAGGAAAAATATAAGGATATAATTGAAGATTTTCTCGACAATCACCTCACTCGTATCGGGAGCGAAAATATATCTCAGTGCTGGAAAAGACATGCATCCATCCCTGAGAATAACCAGGGGCCTCCCGTTCGCTATGAAAGGTGCAAAGATTGCAACGGCGAACAGGAATACAATTCCACAGAGGCCGACTATCGCAATTTTATCCTTCTTGAAGCGCCGCAAGGCAATCGTGCCCGGCGAAAGAAAATCTATTTTTTCATCTGTCTTGTTCATTTTATTTCAGCATCTTCATTTCAAAAAGTTTTTCCAGCTCCACAATCAGGTTTGGGGTGAAGGAATCAGTTCCCATTTCCATGCGAAGTTCGCAGACCGTCCAGAATTTCACCTCGTATATTTCAGATTTCTGAAAATTGAAGGGGCCGGGATACACTGTGGAAAACACCCGCGTGTTCTCCGACTCAATGTTGTTCCTTATCTTTGAGTCAAAAAGATATTTCAGAGTAAGGCTGGCCGGAATACCGAGCTCTTCAACCATCTCGCGCCGGGCTGCAGTTTCAAAATCTTCGCCGGGCATCAGATGTCCTCCGACTGCCGTATCCCATTTCCCTGGCTGAATATCTTTTTCGATTGAACGTTTTTGCAACAGAGTCCGGCCATCCGGATGAAAAACAATGACGTGTGCAGTCCTGTGAATGAGAGAAGGATTGCCATGGCACTCGCTCCGTTTCGCCGTACCGATAACCCTGTTGTCCTCATCAACTATTTCAAATATTTCGTCATGCATCATAATTTAGCTCAGAAAATAGACCTTATAGCTTCAAGCACTGCTTCGCCGTCTGCATCTTTTACCAGCGACACTTTTCCGATTTTTTCCGGTAAAACGAGGCGGAGTTTACCCTTTTCAGTCTTTTTGTCCTTGAACATGGCCTTATAAATTTTCACCGGGTCGATATCCCTGTCAATAGTTGTCGGAAGCCCAATAGCTCCGAGCAGGGATTTCTGACGCTCGGCCGATTCAGGTGAAAATTTATTAATTGAAACTGCGAGATTCGCAGCAATGCACATCCCGACCGAAACGGCTTCGCCGTGGGCATATTTTTCATAGCCGGTCACTGTTTCCACCGCATGGCCGAAGGTGTGTCCGTAATTGAGGATGGCGCGGAGCCCCTTGGTTTCGTGTTCATCGGCGCATACCACCTCGGCCTTGAGTTCACAGCATCTGGCGATTATTTTCTCATAAGTCTTATTGTCCATTTTTGAAATCCCGCATAAGTTTTTCTCAAGGAACGAGAAAAACTTTTCATCCATGATCACTCCATACTTGACGACTTCGGCCAGTCCGCAACGGACTTCACGTTTTGGCAGCGTCATTAAAACCGCAGGGTCAATGACCACAAGGCGCGGTTGCCAGAAAACGCCGACAAGATTTTTCCCTTCAGGAAGATCAATTCCGGTTTTCCCTCCGACACTCGAGTCGACCATCGCAAGAAGCGTTGTCGGCACCTGAATGAAATCAATGCCACGCATATAGGTCGCCGCGACAAATCCGGCGAGATCTCCGACCACACCTCCGCCGAGAGCAATAATGACCGATGACCGGTCAAGTCCGGACTTGGAGGCATCCCTGAGAAGTGATTCATAGGTCCTGATATTTTTTGAGGCTTCCCCGGCCTTGAATACTGCGAGTTTCGCATCTGCGCCTGCCGTTCCGAGAATTTTCAAGAAACGTGAGCCTATTATTTTGCCGACATTGGTATCGGTTACAACGAGGCATTTTCTGCCAGAAACAAACTGCCTGAATACTGAGGAATCAGTCTTTCCTCCTGAAACAATCCCTTCCCTTATAATAATCTCATAGCCACGTTCTTTAAGATCCACCTTGATTTTATGCATGGTCAAGCCTCATATTAAGTAGGACAAATTGCAAAACTTGCGTTTTGCAGGAATTCAGAAGACAGAATCCAGAATTCAGAATAAATTCAAACTCAAATCCAATATAATTCTGACTCCTGACTCCTGAATTCTGACTACTTTTGTGATTACCTCAGGATAAGTTATGGAACAAAACCATGATTTCAACTGTCAAAGACCATAAAAGAAGGGGTAGACTCAAATGAATTTTTTAAAACCGGACTATCTTTGGAATCTTTTGTGGATTATTCCGGCGCTTGTGCTTTTTTCAGCAATGGCGTATCGCCGGAGAAAAAAACAGCTTGAGCTCGTACTTGGCGAGCGCGCCGGGGTCCCGGAGTTTACGACACTTTCTCCGGGCAAGAGGATGTTGAAGAACATCCTTTTCGGCACCGCCGTCATCTTCCTGGTATTGGCAGCCGCCCGTCCCAGCTGGGGCACTAAGATACTGCCTTTTTCCGGAAAAGGACGAGATCTCCTTATAGTACTGGATGTTTCAAAAAGTATGATGTCTCAAGACGTGCAGCCGTCCCGACTCGGACATGCCAAATGGTTTTTAAGAGAACTCATAAAGGAATGTCCCGGTGACAGGTTCGGCATTGTCGCATTCGCAGGAACAGCTTTCCTGCAATGTCCGATGACAGCCGACAAGACCACACTTTTCCAATCGATAGATGAAATGTCGGTAGACAGCATTCCGCTGGGAGGTACAAACATCCAGCAGGCGATTGAAACTTCAATCCAGGCGTTCAAGGCGGCGGAAGGCGGCCACAGGGCAATCATATTGCTGACCGACGGAGATGAAGTTCAGGGTTCAAGTTCGGCGGCCCTAGAAGACTTGAAAAAGATGAAAATACCGATGTTCGTAGTCGGAATCGGAGATCCGTCGCAGCCCGGACTGATCATGCTATCGGATAAGGGTGGAAAGGATCCCCAGTTCCTGCGGGACAGCAAGGGAGAGCTTGTAAAGAGTCCGCTAAATGAAACTCAGTTGAAAAATATTGCAAGTGAGACTTCCGGCATCTATGTGCGTTCAACCGCTACCGACACAGGTCTGAGCGCCATACAGAAAAGAGTGAAAGCCCTTATCCCTGAGAAATACGATCAGGGCAACCAGACAAGGGGTATTGAACGTTTCCATATTCCCCTCTTTGCCGCGGTTATCCTCCTTCTTGCATTTTTCGCAATCAATGAAAGGAGAAAAACACCTCTACTTATTTTGCTTCTACTGTCTGCTAATTTCGCAATCTGTGCCGATAACAATGCGATCCCTCTCTCTGACAATCCTGTCGATGCAAAAACACTGCCGATGGCGATGCCTGATAAAAACAACAGTCTGAAAGTAAACTCTGAACTGACTGTAAAAGGTTTAAACTATGAAATATACAACCAAGCGCTTGAGCTTCAGAAAAAAAAGGAGTTTGCAAAATCTGCCGCACTATATGAAAATGCAATCAGCAAAGCGGACGGGGACTCTGAACTTATTTCAAAAGCGTGCCAGAATCTTGGTGTAATCAAACATGAAGATGCAAGGGCTCTGATAAACAGCAAGCCCGAGGATGCTCTTAAAATAATTGACTCCGCTGAGGACATGTACAGGGAGGCAATGCGGGCAGGACCACAGACAAAAGATGTCGCATTGAACCAGCAGAAGCTTATTCAGGACAGGGAGACCGCGAAAAAAATATTGGAACAGAAAAAGCAGATGGAACAGAAGAAAAAAGAGGCTCAGCAGAAAACCAAGGAAGCTCATGATTCCCAGAAGGACAAGAATCAGGAATCGAAGTCAGGTCAGGACAAGAAAAACAACGATCAGAAACAGAAGAATGACCAGCAGAAGGAAAACCAGCAGAAACAGGATGGAAAAGAGCAAAAACAGGACAAGGATCAGCAACAGCAGGATTCTCAGAAGAAGCAGGACGACCCACAGAAGAAGACAGACGAAGCTAAAAAAGCCGTAGAGGATTACAAGAAAGAGGCACAGAAGCAGGATTCCAAGGAATCCGAGCAATCCGCATCAAAAGCCGAGAAGGAAATAGAAAAAGCCAAGGAAGAGCAAAAGAAAGGGAACGGCGAAAAAGCCGAAGAAAACCTTAAAAATGCGATGAAAGAGCTTGGCGATTCCGAAAAAAATGATAAGAATAAGGGTGATGATAAAAAAGAACAGGACAAGCAGAAGCAGGAGCAAGGCGATAAAAATCCTGAAAAACAAAACGGGAAACCGCAGAACGGACAGCCTAAAGATGAAAAGGAAATAGATCCGTCCCAGGCAGAATCCCTTCTGGACCTGATGGCGAACGATGAGAAAAAACTCAGGGATGAGATAAAAGAATATCAGCGGAAAGATTCGGGGATACGGAAAGTTGACAAGGACTGGTGATAAATTTGCTGTCACAAATTTATAAGTGGAAGAACTATGAAAAATAAATCACATATAATTGAGAGATTGGCGAAGGTTCGACTCGTAAACCTTGAAATCTGCTCGATACTTTTATTGTCCTTGTTTTCCATACCGGTTTTTTCTGCTGATATGACGATGACAGTCTCGCCACAGCCTCTTATGGCGGGTGAGCCGGCACAAATTGAACTAACGGCTTCTGAAGCCTATCCCGAAATCACTGACTTCCCCAAGAGCGAAGGAATATCATGGAGACAGGGTGCGGCGAAAAGCATGCAAACCAACATCATAAACTTTAAGACAAGCACAAAATATACAGTTCGTTACACATTCATCCCGCAGAAGGAGGGGGAGCTTACAATTCCAGCATTGGATGTCATCTTGGGCAAAAAGAAGACCATTACAGATCCGGTAACGATAAAAGTTCTTTCCAGAAAGTACTCGGTGAATTCCGCAACCGACAAGCCCGGCGCAAAAGAATCAGCAAAACTGGAGGATCTTCTTTTCCTGAAATGCGTCCCTCTTTCTGACAGGGACAGCATTTACATTGGAGAAGAGATTTACATGGATATAAAAATATACTCTGTTAGCGGACTGAACTACGAGCCGTCTTGGCCTGATATTAACATTGAAAACGCAGCGTTCAGGGATTTCAGCGCTGTGAACGATAAGAACGGTAGGTTTGAACCTTTCAGGGAGAGCATGGAGAAAATTAAAGGACAGACCTTCAAAGTCCTTATTTTCAGGACAGCATTGAGACCCATAGCCTCCGGCATTCTGTCAGGGAAAGTGACTGAACACTGCAATGTCCTGCTCCCAAATGATAACAGGGGCGCAAGTCCGCGAAGGGATTTGTTTGATGACTTTTTTTCAGATGGGTTCGCAAATCCGTTTTCCAATTACAGGAAAATGGAGCAAAACCTGACCTGCGATATTCCTCCAATCTCTGTCAAACAGCTTCCTGATGTAAATGGCACAAAAAACTTTCTCGGGCTTATAGGCAAGTGGACCGTGAAAACATCACTGAGCCAGGAAAGTCTCAAAACTGGCGAACCTGTGACACTGAGGGTGACCGCATCAGGAGATGGAACGACCGACACACTAAAGGCTCCGGAACTGAAGATCGAAGGATTCAGGGTATATCCGCCGGAAGTGAAGAAAACTGCGGCTTCCGGGAAAACCGGTGCGGAAATAAGCTATGTCTTAATTCCACTGCAGGAAGGAACAGCGGATATTAATTTAAATGTTTCGTACTTCTCAGTTGAGTCCGGTAAATACGTGGAGGTTCCGTTCAGCAAGAAAATAAAAATCGAAAAGTCTGACGTCAAAAGCTCATCCGTTGTTGCGGACTCCTCCGGACAGTCTGATCAGGGTTCCATTGTCGTGAAAAAGGCGATTGAGTCTAAAAAACACGAAGGAATACTGTATCTCAAGAGGAATCCTTCCGGCGCTGTTCTTCTTCCCCTTTGGAAAAACCATATTCTCCTAATCCTGTTTTTATTCATCTTCGGACCAGCCGTATGGGGAATCAGCGAATTTAACTGCTGGCGCAAGATTAAACTTGAAAAGGATCCGTTCCTGAAAAGGAAGATGAAGGCGCTTTCAAGAAAAGGTGCAATCATCCGTAGAATCCGTAAATCAGATCCTGATAGAATGCATGCCCTGATTCAGAACGAAGTCGTCCCATATTTGAACGATCTGCTTGGCCTGCCTCCAGGGACAACAGCTTCCGAGCTTGCGCAAAAAATAAAAGATCCCGAACTTGCCTCATATCTGCGAGCAGGTTCAGATTCCGCCTACATGCCCGGTTCACATGATATGAAGAAGGCGGATATTGGAAAGTCCCTGGCTGATGCATTGAAGAAGATCTCAGCTGTTCTGATTCTGGCGGCCCTGCCGTTTTCAGGGTTTTCAGCGGAAAAAGCACAAGCCGAACCTGTAAATCCGCTCAAGGCCTATGATGTCGGAGATTTTGCGAAATCCGCAGATTACTACAGGCAGCATCTGAACATGTCCTCTCCGGATCCAGCCATCCTTTACAATCTTGCCAACTGTCTGTACCAGCAGGGAGAACCCGCTCAGGCGCTTGTCCTTTATGAAAGGGCACGCCTACTCTCTCCACGTGATTCGGACATAAAGGAGAATCTTAATCTTGTATGCAGGAAACTCATGCTTCCGGAAACCGGCATACTTGAAAACCCAAGGGATCTTATTGTGAATGTCCGTGATATGCTGCGTCCTGACGAATGGGCGCTTGCCGGTGCCGTTCTATGGGCATGCGCTGGAATTATCCTTGCGTTCAGGAGGAAATTTATTTCCCGGTCAAATCTAGTTGCCGTTCTTTCAGTCGTTGGATTGCTTTTCTTATTGACAGCCGTCGCATCAATAAGCCAGCTAAACAGCTCATACAGTTCGAAAACGGCATTTGTCGTGATGAAAAACGTGCAGGTCTACCTGCTGCCATCTGAAAATTCCAAACCAACCGACTTCCGTATTTCATGCGGTGAAGAAATTCGCATAGAAGAGGAACGGGAAAGCTGGTTGAGAGTACGGACGGAAAACGGTTCCGAGGGATGGATAAAATCCGACGCCGCTGAAAAACTGCTGAAATAAAATCCGTCTTCGTATTTTACACCATGAACTCAAAATTTGTTTTCATTCCCTTTCCCCAGGAATCAGGAAGGAAATCGTTTTCCCTTCCATCTGCGATAAGCCTGAATGCATATCGCACCTGCTCCTCGTAAAACTCGCAGAACGCGCCACGGCTTTTTATATCCTTGTCGTTCATAGTGTATGCCTCGGCCGGGCAGGGAGCTCCGCAGAAGTGCTGGATCGCACATGTTTTGCAGGGATGGATCTCCTCAGTCTTCCTTTCGGAAACCAGCCTGAAAACATCTGTCTTGAGGACATTGTCAATATTGTCGGTGAAAAGATTTCCGCCGTTGAATTCGGGAACCCCTACAAACTCGCTGCACGGGAACATGTCGCCTTTTGCGGAAACCGCAAAGAAGCAGCGCCCGCCGCCGCATGGCGAGATGTCGCACATGAGTTTTCTGCCGGAGGGCGCGACTATTCCGAAAATAATGTTTGCGAAATTCGCAACAATGATTTTGCGTCCGGTCTTCTTGTAGAGGGCCCAGCTCCGGTCGAGTGCTTTGATATAATGTTTTGCGGCAATCGCATCATCCGGTTTTACCGTACGGGATTTTTTCTGCGTGCATCTGATGATGTTGAGCATACAGACCTTTACCCCTGATTTGTGGAAATAGTCAACCGTGTCTGAAAGCTTATCCATATTTTCAGTCGTGATTGTGCAGATAACATTGAATCCTGGATGGTCTTTGAGTTTTTCAATGACTGTCGATATCTTCGAGAAATATCCCTCGCCCTTCCAATCTTTCCTCAAGCTGTCTGCGGTTTTCTCGTTCGGGCCGTCAATGGATATTCCGATTCCGGTCTTGTGTTTTTTCACAAACGCAATCGCTTCTTCGTCCAGCATTGAGGCATTTGTCTGGATCCCAAAGTCGAAATAGTCCGAATGTTTTTCAATGCCTGCAAAGACCGCCTCTTTGTTCATCAGGGGTTCAGCTCCGTGGAAAATTATCTGGGGCCGGCGGCCCTTCGGAAGAGTCTTCTGGAAATATTTCTTCAGTATCCCAAGCCCTTCCAGGAGTTTTCCCGCCGACATGTTGTCGCCGTGTTTTCTCATCTTTTCCGGAATGTAGCAGTAGGTGCAGTTGAAATTGCAGCGGTCCGTCGGGTTGAAGTAAACAGCTGAAGGCTTGAGACCGAAACGGAGCGTGTTCATCTCCTTCAGGAATTCAGCCTCCTGCTTTTTGAAGGCGGAAATGAATTTCCCGTCTGAAATGATCGAGCCGAGATGGTCTTTCCTGACGAGTGTCCAGAATGCGCTTTCTGGGCTGATCAGTGCTGTAAAATCACTGTGTCCGATGTCAATAGGCATGAACTGCGGACCGTAACCGGTATTGAGGTAGTTGTTTTTCATATAAAATTTTGCATTTCACCTGCGTAGACCAGCAGTCACCGTGTAAAATTTACGGCAACTGCAAAGTCTACCCGGGCAAAATTTTATTTATTTGTCCTTGATCAGAATGTAATGTGAGAGTCCTGTTCCGCTTGCGCTGCAGCTTTTCCTGTAGCCAATAGCCTTCTTTTCGATTTTTGATTTCTTCGTTTTCATTTCAACTCCTTTGTTTTTGGTTTTTTGTAAAATAAAAAAGGGTTTCGGCGGACGAAATGATTCGTCTGCCGAAACCCTTTGCCATTAGATTTCATTATGTTTGTCTCTCAGCTCGTCTTCTGGCTCCCGGATCATCTCAAGATTCACTGTCTTCCCACAGTCATATCGAGACACTCTCGATCGGCTGCAGTGACCTGTCTTAACGTTTGTGAACCATGATCCCCGGTTACAGCGGCGGGACCGCGACGGATTTTAACCGTCTTCCGTTTACTGGAAACTGGCCTTATTCTAATATCAATAAAAAACAAGTCAAGCATCCGTTCATGTAAAAGCACAAAATATCCTGAAGGGATAGTTTTTCATCCAAATAGGTTCCTGCTTTGAATTTATTTGAATGAAAAACTATACTAAGATGTTAATTGTAAAAGGAGTCAGAATGTCAGATTTTTTAATCGGCCAGCTTGACTACATTTTTTTCTTTTATGGCATGGCTTTCATGCTTCTTGGGGTCGTTTGTCTTTTAGCTAAAGTTTCTGAAAGGAATCTGCCTCTCAGGTTCCTTGGCCTTTTCGGAGTCATCCACGGAGCCAATGAGTGGGTGGAAATGATTGCCATAAATTATGGCTCCAATTGTATTTCACCCCTAAGTATTTTTCTGATGGCTCTGTCATTTGTTTTTCTTTTTGAGTTTGGGAGAAGGGCTCTTTTCGGGAAAAAATATTTCTTTCTCATTCTTGTTTTTGCGGCACTGGCATCCTTGGGATGGTTCGGCGATTCAAAAGGATTAAACGTTTCGATCCGATATGCGATAGGTTTCACAGGCGGACTTCTTGCTGCAATCGCACTCTTTAAAGAATCCAAGAATTTTCCGGCTGCCAGGAAGTCAATGCTGCTTGGAGGTTCTTCCCTGCTGATCTATGCCATATCAACAGGTATTGTTGTCCCTCGCTCAAACTTCCTTCCCTCAACCATATTAAATCATGACGTTTTTTTTAATCTCTTCGGTTTTCCAATTCAGCTCTTCAGAGGTCTACTTGCCTGTATGATAGCAGCTTCAATATGGAACTATTCTGAAAAAGCAAGGATTGACATTCATGGTTTGCATATTGAAAGGAAGACTGGACACACCGTATGGATGAGTATTGTTCTTTTCCTGACGTTTGCAGCTGGATGGGGTATAACAGAAATGCAGGGCAGGGCGGAATATAAGGAGCGGATAGACAGTATTTTAAAAATAATAAAGACGGGTGCGGCGGCAATCAATATCGAGGGAGTAAGGAATCTTACGGGAAAACCAGGAGATATTAATACCAATGATTTCATAATACTTAAAAATCAGATGGTGAAAATGAGGGAGGTGACTCCCGAATGCAGGTTTTTTTACATTACAAAAAAGATTGAGGGTAAAATTATTTTCGTGCTGGACTCCGAACCTCCTGAGTCAAAGGATTATTCTGCGCCAGGC
Source organism: uncultured Victivallis sp. (assembly GCA_964540865.1). GTDB lineage: Bacteria > Verrucomicrobiota > Lentisphaeria > Victivallales > GWF2-50-93 > GWF2-50-93. Next base: position 8,580 of record CAZION010000037.1, on the reverse strand, counting down.
GATCATTACAATGATGCCCCCCAAGGGCTTATAAATGTGTTTTCGACAAAAAAACCAACCGTGACAGAGGCCTACAAGGACAAATGGGGTGAGTGGATTTCGGGATTTGTTCCCATTCTTGACGAGGACCGGAATTTGATTGCGGTAGTGGGCATTGACACAAGCGCATCTGAAGCAAAAAGAGCTACTGCTTTTGACAGGCTCAAACCGATCATGCTCACAGCCCTCCTCTGTTTCCTGCTAATTTCGGTTTTCATCTACATCAAGCGGGTGATTGAATCAGAAGCACTCATTTCCACAAGCGTGCTGAAATACAGGAATCAGTTCACTGAAAACCAGGCAGTAATGCTAATCGTGGATCCCTCAACCCTGCAGATTATGGACGCAAATCCTGCAGCCTGCAATTTTTATGGATACGGCTTTGATACGCTGGTTTCCAAGAAAATAAATGAGATTAACATTTTCCCAGGCGAGAAATTCAATGCTGGTGAGACTGAAAGAAGGAAGCGCAATTCAAACGTAGGAACGTTTGTTCACCGCCTTGCCAACGGCGAAAAAAGGGATGTTGAAGTTTATACAAGCCAGGTGACCGGAGGAGATCGGATCCTCCTAAGCTTGATTGTATTTGACATCACCAAACGCAGGATTGCAGAGGAGGCCCTGAGGGAAAGCGAAAATAAATTCAGGGGGATTATCGAAGGATTCCCCTCGGGCGTCATTTTATTTTCCCTGGACATGACACTCGTCCTTGCGAACGCAAAGGCGTATGAGATGCTTATTTTCAAACCTGACAGTAGGCTTTCCGACAATTTGATTATCGACCCTGCAGTTTCTTTCATCAACGAAGACGGATCCGAATTGTCAATAGGAAGTCTGATTTCCGAAAAAGTTTTAACAGTAAAGGAAAGTGTCAAGAATAAAGTGGTCGGGATCAACAGGGGGGGCGGCGCGACCCTGTGGACCCTCCTGAACATGTATCCCTCTTTTGACTACATCGGTCAATATTCCCAGGCGGTGGTAACCTTCACCGATATAAGCGAGCTGAAAAGAATCCAGCAGGAACTTATGAGTTCAAAGTCTGAGACGGAGAAAATCAACATGCAGCTTGAAGAGGCTGTTAAAAAAGCAAATGAATACGCTTTGAAGGCCAAGGAGGCTAACCAGTCAAAATCAGAATTTCTCGCCAACATGAGCCATGAAATCAGAACTCCGATGAATGGAGTAATAGGCATGACCGGACTGCTCCTTGACACCAAGCTCAGTTCCGAACAGAAAGAATACGCGGAAACGGTCAGAATCTGCGGTGAAACCCTTATGACCCTTATAAATGACATTCTTGATTTCTCCAAGGTGGAAGCTGGGAAACTTGATCTTGAAACCCTTGATTTCGATCTGCGCACCACCATTGAGGAAATCAGCGACCTTCTGGCGTTTAAAGCAGAGGAGAAGCATCTTGAACTTATCTGCATGATTGAACCGGAGGTCCCGTTAATGCTGCGTGGAGACTCTGGACGACTGAGGCAGGTAATACTAAATCTCGCAAGCAATGCAGTTAAGTTTACAAGTAAGGGTGAAGTCGCCATAAAGGTCAGACGCGAATATGAAACGGAGAAATATGCCGTGCTGAGGGTGGAAGTCTCAGATACAGGCATAGGCATACCGGAAAGCCGGATAAAAGTTCTTTTCACTCCTTTCACACAGGCGGATGCTTCAACCACGCGTCAGTACGGAGGTACTGGCCTCGGCCTTGCCATTTCAAAGAAACTAGTTGAACTCATGGGTGGAAGCATAGGTGTAAGAAGCAGAGAAGGGGAAGGTTCTACTTTCTGGTTTGTAATCACTTTTGAAAAGCAGCCTGAACGTGATATGCAGGCAGTTAAAATTAAGCAGCCTGAGATTGCCGGACAGAAAATACTTGTGGTTGATGACAATGAAACAAGCAGAAAACTCCTGTCACTGCTCCTTGATTCCTGGAAATGCAGGCATGATGAAGTCTCCTCGGGAAGCAAAGCCATCGAAAAATTGATACAGGCCATAGATGGGCGCGATCCTTATAAAGTTGCAATTCTGGATATGCAGATGCCGGAAATGGATGGGGAATCGCTCGGAATGAAAATTAAAAATAATCCTCTTACCTGCAATACGATGCTTATAATGCTGACATCTCTGACCATGCGTAACGACGCGGAAAGACTCAACAAGTGCGGATTTTCATCATATCTTACAAAACCTGTAAAGAAATTACAGCTTTTCGACTGTCTCTCAACTCTTCTGGGAACAGTTGTTTCATCTCATGGAACTGCCTCTGTTTTGACTAAATATTCACCTGGTTCACAAAACACCTCCAAAATCCGAATCCTGCTCGCTGAAGATAATATAACAAACCAGAAAGTTGCACTGGCCATTCTCAGCAAACTCGGATATCCAGCAGATGCCGTCGCTGATGGAAAAGAGGCGGTAAGAGAGCTTGAACGCATCCCGTATGACATAGTTCTCATGGACTGCCAGATGCCGGAAATGGACGGATATGAAGCCACCAGCGTAATTAGAAGTCAAAATTCAAAAGTCCTGAATCATGATATAGTCATAATAGCCATGACGGCAAATGCAATGAGGGGAGACCATCAGGAATGTTTAAAGGCGGGCATGAACGATTACATCTCCAAGCCTGTAGTCCCATCTGAACTTGCGGAGACTCTAGACAAATGGGCTCAGACGATAAGTGCCAAAAAGTGATTTCCTGTCAGTTTTTACCCTGTCCTACCAACCAGATAATGATATAGAGCAAGCTGCCTGAATCTGGTAACACTTCGAATATGGTTTTTCAATAAACTATTGATTGGAGTGTTACTGATGACAAAGAAGAAAGCAAAGACCAAAGCACCCGCAGCGGGTGCGCGCGGAAGTAACAAATAAATGCAAAAGTTGTCCTGGCAAGGCTGCGCATGTGTGCCACGGAGCTTCTGAAGGCGGATGTCAACATGTACCACGTCAAGGAATTATTGGGTCATGAGAGCTTGGATACTTTGAAACACTATGCTAGCTCAAACATCGTTGACTTGAAGAAGACACGCAGGAAATGCCAAGGCAGAAGCAGAACGCAATATGAATATAAAAATCACAGTTAAAAATGTTATTTCGTGACGAGTGCTAAGCTGTTTTTCTGATCTTATCCAGCTATTTTGTATTTCAACGATTTTTTTCCCTTTTACGCTGAATAGCGCGGAACCGACGGAGATAGCTATTGTTAAAAACTCTCAATCTGATTATGTCATAGTAACGCCTGATTCGCCTAACAGTCATGTGAAATACGCCGCAAATGTCCTTAAATCAGTATTAAATAGCTGTTCAGGTGCGGAACTTTCAATTTGCGAAGAGAGCAAGATCCCCTCCGGCAAAAACAAAATATATCTTGGCAATACTCAGGCTTCAGAGAAAGCAGGATTGAAAGTCAATGAGATAAACGACTGGACATATTTGAAGAAAGTTGCTGGGAAAGATTTATATCTCGCCGGTTGTGACAATACCGCTCCGAAAACAATGAAATATCCTAATTCTATGGGCTTTTACGGTTCCTTGAAAGCGGTCACTTCATTTCTTCAGGATGAACTTGGAGTTGTCTTTCTTCACCCCGGAAAGAGAGGCGAAATGCCAAATGAAATAAATACGTATTTCCCTAAAAATGAAACCATAACAGCAAGCAGCTCTCTTAATGTAAAAAACCTTCCGGTCTTCAGCTACTGCACAAATAACTGGTGGAAAGACCAGCCGTATTCCTTCGCAAATAATTATCTGGCCGACTCAAGATTCTCGCTGCAGGGCGGGCATTCTTATTATGGGGCAGTCCCAAAAGAAAAATACGAAAAGACACATCCTGAATATTTCGCGGAAATAAACGGCACAAGGGACTCATCGCTAAATCATCTTTGCATTTCAAATTCTGAAGTTCAGGAGCTGATGCTCAAAGAGTTGGAAACCCGCATCGATCAGGGATACGACGCAGTGGAACTGGGACAAACCGACGGGTATCAGCCCTGCCAGTGTAAAAAATGTCAGGAGCTTCATCCTGACTTCAAGGAACGTCTATGGATAGTGCATGCTAACCTGGCAGATGAAATGGGAAAACGTCGCCCGGGAAAGCAAATCATCATAATCGCCTACGGCCCTACTGTTGAACCGCCCAAAACTTTCGCTAAATTCAATGACAATGTCATAATTGAACTTGCAATCAGTCTTGATGCGGAAGAACAATTTAAAAGCTGGCGGAAAGTTACAGATAAAATCATAGTGTATTTATACAACTGGGGTTCTTATCAAATTGCCGGTTTCGGGCCAAAGCGCAATCCCGATTTCGCTTCTCGGCAGCTGCGCCTTTTCAGGGACAACAAAATAATGGGAATGTACCTTTGCGGCTGGGGCGAAAACTGGGGGCTCGAAGGGCCTGTATATTATGTCTATGGACAGCTTGTCGCAAACCCCGACAAAGAGCCTCATAAACTGGCTGATGAGTATTACAAGGCCGCCTTTCAGGAATCATATCCGTACATGAAAGATTTTTTCAACAGCCTGTATAGGCAGTTGGATATTTACACATGCCTTGACAATGATTTAAGAAAATATTATTTTCTCAGTTGTGAAGGCAAGGGGCCTTTTTACTTCAGAAGTGCTATTGACGTGATTTCCTACACCTTTCCGCCGCAGTTGATAAATGAAATGGAAAAGAAACTAAGTCAAGCCCGCCTCGAGGCTAAAAACCCGGGGGTTCAAGCCAGAATAAAAAATATAAGCAAAGAATTCAATTACTTAAGAAATCTCTCCTTTATATGCAATGCGTATAAAGCCTATCTATTTAATCCGAGGCCTGAGCTGTTAATGCCGCTCTTGGATGCCATCGAAGCCCGCAACACCATGATAGATTCTTATTACGATAAGGACGGGAAAATGATAGTTGACAAAGGCTTCTTCGAATTTTTCGGCAACGCTCCCAAAAAAGAACTCATGCAGAATAACAGTATGATACCTATTACAACTCCGCTGAACTGGAATATAAAATACATGAGAGATAAAAGCAGCGCGCCTAAAATTGAAATTAAGCCGTATTTTGTCAGGAAAATTAATGCGCCTTTGAATATGGATGGAAAGCCGGAAGAAGTTTATTATAAGGATTTACCTAAAGAAGAACTTGTCGAACTGAATATGAATAAGCTGAATGCGCAAACAAACTTCGCCGCCATATATGACGATAAAAACATATATCTTGTTTTTGACTGCGAATTACCTGGAAATTCCAATGTTCCCGCAAAAGTAAATGGCCCTGACGGCAATTGCTGGGAAGACGAATGTATTGAAATATTTCTTGACCCGTTTGGCTCGAGGCAGAAATATTTCCATCTCATATTCAACCCGACGGCAAACTCATTTTGGGACTCCAGGCTTGGTTTTATACAAGACCCGCTGAACCCTGCTTTCGGAAAAGAAGATGCCTCGTGGAATGGTAAATGGGAATATTCAGCCTTTATTGACAAGTAGAGCAAAAAATGGACAGCGGAAGTTAAAATACCTTTTGAAACTTTAGATATTGAAACTCCAACAAAAGGTAAAACATGGACCTTAAATATAGGCAGAGAACATTATTATAGTTTATCTGAAAAATCCAAACCGGAACTCTCTGCATGGTCTATTCCAAACAGCGGCAGTTTTTCTGAAACAGATGCGTTCAGGACTATTGTTTTTGAGTAGGTGATTTCAAAATTACAGAATGACTTTTGCCAGTCCTTGAAGACGAAATTGGGAAATTGACCGGGAAGCAGAAGGAGTTTTGAAGAAAACGTTTTAAGAAAAAAGAGAAAGGAGGCTTGTCGACAAAAAGAGAGATTTTAGGAGGAAAATTCGGATTTTGGAAAATTTCAACATGTCCATCTGCACTTGGTTGAGCAGTTCGCTTGAGAGGAATTATCCGGAGACTCAGGCTAAAAAATGTCCTACATTGGCAATTGATGTAGCGCTGAACGAGCATTTCAGCTTCCAACTCGTCATTCGCAATGAAGCAAAGCTCGACGGGAAAACAAGTGACAGTCCAGTTACAATATCTGTCCGTGCGGAGGCTCCGGAGGGTTGGAAAATACGGATAAGGTGTGTCGGATATGTTCCGATGCTTCACCGTAACACAGGTACGATCAAGGAGGAAGCGGAAGGATTGGGAATGATTCCGGGCTATGTGCCGGATCCGCTTTTCGAAGAGACTACCATGTTCCTGCCCGCAAATGAAACTCATGCATTCTGGTTTTCCGTAAAGACTTCAGCTGGCGCCAAACCAGGCAAATTTGCGATTTCCGCAATTCTCGCAGTCGCTGAGCAGAAAGAACAGAGAAGGACTGTTAAAGCCACTCTCCATAACGTGCGCATCGCCAAGAGACAAAACAATTTCTTGGCGGACTTTACCGTCCGCATTGCGCCTGCTCCTTACCAACTGCAATATCGTAGTGGTCTTCGTCTCCTTCTCACGTATGAACATCCTGCCATCCTCTTGCGTTTTTCAAAAAAATATATTCCGACCGCTGAAAAATAAACACAGTGGGAAAAACGGGCTGGCACTACAAATCCCCACCAGAAAATACAGTCATTGATGATCAACAGTTTGTGAAATTACGCTCGAGTGGTTTGGAAAACAATTTGAGGCTAAAAACTTTTTTCATACTTTTTTGTGCGCGGAAGTTGGGTTAGTGTTTTCACCGGCGATGGTTTTCTCCGTCCATTCAGATTGGGATATACGGGGCGTCGGCTCGGTTCAAGTGCAGAAAAAGGGTGGGAGCATTTACGCGCCTGCCCTTTTTTCAGTTTTACTTGTCGCTCATACGATAGCTCATCCCTTCAATGACCACCGGTTCGCAGCGGTGCAACACCCTGTCAAGGATCGCACTTGTGACGGTGCTGTCGTTGTTGAAGATTTCGGTCCACTTCTTGAACGGACGATTACTGGTTATGATCATCGAACCGCATTCATATCTTTTGGATATGACCTGGAACAACAGATCCGCGCCGAGCTTGTCTATTGGAAGATATACGAGTTCATCCACCACCAGGAGCTGGACTTTCGTGTATCTGCCCAGCGCCTTCTCAAGGCCGTTTACTGCCCTCGCTGCGGAAAGGGAGTTGACGATGTCCACGGCTCCGGCGAAGGAAGTGTCTGAGCGTCGGCAAGTTGTCGACTCAAAAAACAGATGCCACCAAGTTGGTGGCGTTCCGGCAAGACTGGGAAAAGCTTCGGCGTGACACTCCGATCTTAATCGAGCAGGAAAGAAATAGGATGGGAATATTTGCTTACTTCTCTTCCAGCATTGCGGAGACATGGGATAGGACGGTGGCTTCGGCTTCTGAGATATTGTCGGTTTTTATGAATCCCCCTGCGGCGAGTTCATGTCCTCCACCGTTGAGGGCTCTTGCGATTTTCGCAACTGAATATTTCTTGTTTTTTGAACGCATGGATATTTTGAAACCATCGTCCTTCCTATAGAAGACAACAGCGATTTCAACTCCCTCAATCTGACGTATGGAATCAATGAGCATTTCGGTGTCTTTCTTGTCAACACCGTAGGTCTTCAGGATTTCATCGCTCAGATATGCCCAGGCGTAACGACCGTTACATGCGATCTTCACATGATTTAAAACCAGTTCAGCCGCCATTTTGATAAATCCGAGGGGCTGGGAAAAGAACATTGTGTTGATTATTCTCGGATAGTCGGCGCGGAGTGCCAGAAGTTCGGAGGCTGCATTGAACGTGGAGGGCTTTGTGTTGTCAAAACGAAAGCCGCCGGTGTCCATGACAATGCCGATTAGCAGGGCTGTCGCAGCTTCCTGCGAAATTCGCATTTTGCCGGAATCCATGAGCGCTCTGAAAATTATCTCTGCAGTTGCGGCGGATTCGGAATTAATGAAATTCGCCTTTCCGAAAAGCTTGTTGTCGGGATGGTGGTCGATATTCACAAGAGGGTAAGACGTGATTTTATCCTTTGTAGATTTGTCAATGCCAAGCCTGTCGGGAAGGGAAGTGTCGAGACACAGGATCCATGAGTATGAGCTCAGTTTTGGAGGCTTCCCGATTATTATCCCATCCGGGATAAATGAAGAGTAGCGTGTTGGAAGCTGTTCTGGGAGGAAGGCGCCGACCTTCTTCCCGTTATCACGAAGAACTGTGAAAAGCCCGAAAATTGAACCTAAGGCATCGCCGTCAGGCTTCTCATGAGTTAATAAAAGGAAATTGTCGTTTTGCTGTATGAATTTTCCAAGTTCCGCTGAGATATTAGATGTCATGGTTAAAATTTAATTAAAGGTTAAGGAATTTCAAAGTGACCAAAAGATTCCAAGTGGCCGAGTTTCCAAGTGCCCGAGTTATGAAGGAGAAAGACACAACTAGGGTTGTGAACAACATGTTCGATATCTGGTATTTTTCAAAACTTTGTGCCTCTGTGCCTCTGTAACTATTCTATAAGAGTTGCGGCCCTTGGCCGCCTAATTTAACGTTAAGGAATTTCAAAGTTATAACAATACAAGAAAAATATTTTAACCACTAATCTACACTTA
>CAZION010000036.1:0-50304 GCA_964540865.1 uncultured Victivallis sp. | reverse complement strand
TTAGCAAACCGTTACATTAGACCACTCTGCCACCTCTCCGATAGCTCTAATTATGAACCAGTGATAACTGCGGGGTGTGTCAAGACTCCGCCTGTTTCATATTAGTAAAAGTTAGATATTATAAATTGGAAATTGAAAATTACGAATAAAAAAGATTTTATTTCAGAGAAAGAGTGTAGTTATACATGATTTTATCGGGGTCATATGAAAGTTTTGCCTTTTTAAGGCCTGGCAATCCGATATCCTGCTCTCTGTTAATGTATTTACATCTTCCGAGCAGGGATTTTGCGGTTTCCCAGTTTATCGCCTGGGCGGAACCCTTGAAATCCTTGTCGTATTTCTCGAAATGCACAATTGCGGCGTCACTGCTCTGGAAAGTGAATACTGAGAATGCGACTATTTTGCCTCCGACAAAGATGCAGGTCCCCTCTAGGTCTAGATCCCTGTAGTTTGCAAATGCCTCCTGTATCGCTTCTTTTTCCTGGGCAAGCGTGACAGGTTCGCTGTTGGTGCTCAACCTCCACTTTTCCGTGAGTTCAAAACACTCATCTAGATTCGCTTCCTGGAGCGGGGCGGAGGTGTATCCCGGATTTCCCCTGACAAACTGGGCGAGCAAATTCTTCTTCTTTGCGAGTTTCGCGCCCCTTAGCAGGTAAAGCTTTTCAGTAGAGTAGATGTAATCCGCAAAATCAACGTCGATTTCGGATTCGAAAACATCATTGATCCCCGGATTTCCTTTTATGTAATCCTCCGGCACCTGTATGATTGACGCGTCTTCTGTCGAGGGAAATGTTGAACAGCGCAGGTCTTTGAGCTCTTCAGGGCTGAAAACATTCCCTATGGGCATCAGGAGGGTCTTGTCAAGACCGGAATGTATCAGTATGGCGTTCCTGAATTTCATCCATCTGATATCATAGATTTCCCTCCATATGAAAAGATTTGTAAATACGTATTCACAGGGGAGGAGTTCGAACTTGAAGAACGCATCCCGAAGATAATCCTTGTCCGATAATTCAACGGGTTTGAAGTCAGTTAATTTTATTAAGCTCATAATCAGGAAACACCTTTCATGGAAAAGTCTGTATGTTAAACCGGGATTCAGGCAATTCTGCAATTTCCAAGACAACAAAAATAGACCGTGCTAAGTGAAATGGCAATAGTGTTTTTTGCATATGCCTGTATCAATTTTCCTATTTATGTTTTGATATAACGGAAATCCGGCTATATTATGCCTCTTAATTTTTAATGCGTCCTCATCGTCTAGAGGCCTAGGACACCAGGTTCTCATCCTGGTAACACCGGTTCGAATCCGGTTGGGGATGCCATCTTGATAGTATTTTGATTATCAGCATGATATTGAAAATGTCTTTTACCGCCATACATTTTGATGTTACCCGGATTCTCTAAAACATATTCAACAGAAAGAGCCTGCAAAAATGAAAATTTATCTTGTAGTGTGCCTGTTCGGATTGCTTCCCGCCGCCCTTTTTTCGCGTGACATCACAACCTTGTCGGGTACCACCTACAAGGATGCCAAGGTTTTTGATTCCAATCCCGTAGAATTGATAATAGCCTATCAGGACACGGATAAGCCTGAACTGACGATAATGAGGCCTGTTCTCTTCACCGATCTTCCGGACGACATAAGGAAAGAATACAAATATGATCCTGTGAAGGCGCAAGCATACGACAAGGCCCGCAAGGAATGGGAAAAGAAAAAAGAAAAACAGGGAGAGTCCGCGGAGATCATCATATCTCCCGATAAGGCCGCCCCCTTGAAAAAAGTTGTTCCCGCCGATGACAACGTGCTTGACGGCAACACCGCCCCTGGAGAGAGGAATGGCGAGGACGAGGTCGACTCCATGAGGCAGGAAGCCATGGCGCAGGGGCTCGCGCCCGGCGAGCTGGAAGGTGCAGCCGAGGGTAGGAAAATGAAGCAGGAAGCCATGGCGCATGGGCTCGCGCCCGGCGAGCTGGAAGGCGCAGCCGAGGGCAGGAAAATAAAGCAGGAAGCCATGGCGCAGGGGCTCGCGCCCGGCGAAAGGGAAGGCGCAGCTGAGGGCAGGGAAATCAAGAGGGAAGCTCTTCAGAGCGGACGTGCCCCAGGCGAAAAGGAATACTGACCTCATATGGGTGGGTGCAAATCCTGCTAATTAAAATAAAAAAAACACTGAATCATCATTAAATTATATTCAAATGGAGGAGTTTTTATGGGTCTCAACAAGAAAACAGTCCGCGATGTTGAATTAAAAGGCAAACGTGTAGTGATGCGCGTCGATTTCAATGTTCCTGTAAAGGAAGGGAAAATCAAGGATGACACAAGAATCCAGGCTGCGCTTCCGACAATCAAGTATGTCCTGGATAAAGGGGCTTCGCTTGTGCTTCTGAGTCATCTGGGCCGTCCGGACGGTGAAGTCAAAACTGAGTTCAGCCTGAAACCTACGGCTGACGCGCTTGCAAAACTTCTTGGCAAGGAAGTCAAATTCGCCCCGGACTGCATCGGGGAAAATATCGTTGCGATGGCGAAATCCCTGAAACCAGGCGAAGTCATGGTTTGCGAAAACACCCGATTCCACAAGGAAGAGGATATGAAGGCGAAAACCGATGAAGACAAGAAGAAGATGCAGGGGTTTGCTGCGGAACTCGCAAAGCTCGGCGATGTTTTTGTCAATGACGCATTTGGAACAGCCCACCGCGCGCATGGGTCAACCGCCTTGATCTGCAAGTTCATCCCTGTTTCGGTGGCCGGATTCCTTATGGAAAAAGAGATCCAATACCTCGGGCAGACCGTAGAAAATCCAAAACGTCCGTTTGTGGCGATAATAGGAGGGGCAAAGATTTCAGGAAAACTGGAAGTCCTCACGGCCCTTATTTCAAAATGCGATGCTATCCTTATCGGTGGTGGAATGGCTTATACGTTTCTCAAGGCGCAGGGGCACAATATCGGGAAATCCCTATGCGAGGACGAACTTATCGACACGGCAAAAAAGATTCTTGCTGAAGCGAAAATGAAAAAAGTGACGTTCCTGCTTCCGGTTGACAACCTTGCGGCGGACAAGTTTGACAATGCTGCGCAGATCAAGACTGTTGGTAATGATATCGACGAAGGCTGGATGGCCCTCGATATCGGACCGAAGACAGTTGCAGCTTACACTGCGGAAATAGTCAAGGCCAAGACAATTGTCTGGAACGGACCGATGGGCTGTTTTGAAATGCCCAATTTTGCAAAAGGCACAATGGCCATATGCAAAGCTGTTGCGGATGCCAGCGACAAGGGGGCAATCAGCGTGATTGGCGGCGGTGATTCCGTGTCGGCGGTGAACCAGAGCGGGCTTGCAGGAAAAATGTCGCATATCTCGACTGGTGGTGGTGCATCCCTGGAATTCCTTGAAGGGAAGAAGCTTCCCGGGGTTTTCGCCCTCAACGATCTGTAATTTCTATTCGTAAATGTATTAAAAGGCTTCAGGTTTGCGCCTGAAGCCTTTTTCATTTTCTGTAAAATAAAAATTACCTGAATAATGCCGGAATGCCGGATAACTACATATAATATAATTTCCTGATTCACGTATTATATTATATGAATATGAAGTTTAAAATTATCATTGCTGCCGTTTTGACCATCTCCTTGTTGCCTTGTGGCTGCAATACGCAGAAGGCGGTCGTGAAACCCATACCGCCTCCGCCACAGGCGTATGAGTCCTTTAAAATAAACAATCATATTGACGAACTGGTTTTAGCCAAGCTTAAGGAGAAACAGGTAGCTCCTTCTGAAATATGTTCGGATGAAGTTTTTGTGCGCCGTGCATATCTTGATGTGATTGGAACAATTCCCCAGCCGTGGGAGGCAAAGGCTTTTCTTTCCGACAAGACTCCTGACAAGAGAACCAAGCTTATCGATAAGCTTCTAGCCCGAAGTGAATTTGCGGATTACTGGTCCCTGAAATGGTCCGACCTTTTGCGCATCAAGGCGGAGTTTCCCAGCAATCTCTGGCCGAATGCTGTTCAGACCTATCATCGCTGGGTTCGTGACAGTATTCGCAGCAATATGCCTTATGACCAGTTTGTGCGTCAGCTTCTTACATCAAGCGGAAGCAATTTCCGTGTTCCTCCGGTAAATTTCTATCGGGCATTCCAGGAAAGAACACCACGACAGATTGCTGAGAATGTCGCTCTGGTTTTCATGGGCCTGCGCCTGAATGATTCGGGGTTCACCGAAGCCCAGATTCTCGGCATGTCTGCGTTTTTCGCAAAAATCGGCTATAAGAACACCGACGAGTGGAAGGAGGAGATAGTTTTTTACAATCCGTACGGGAAGCTGGAAAATCAGGCAGCCACATGTGGCATACCCAATAATGCGGCGTTCTGCGACTTGTCAACGGCAAGACAGGCCCCCGTAATTTATAACTCCATGTATAAGATGCCTGTCAACCCTGCGTTCCCTTTCGGGAAAGCTCCGGTTATCCCGAAAGACAAGGACCCGCGGATCGTGTTTGCCGACTGGCTCACCACACCTGACAATCCATGGTTTGCACGTAATATTTCGAACAGGATCTGGTTCTGGATAATGGGGCGCGGAATTGTCAATGAGCCCGACGATATGAGAGCCACAAATCCCCCGTGGAGCCCGGAACTGCTTTCATATCTTGAAAAGGAACTTGTCAAAAACAAATTTGACCTCAAGCATGTTTACCGTCTGATTCTCACCTCAAACACCTACCAGCTTTCGTCAAAGGCGAACAAATGGAATGCGGCTGACGAGGATGGTTTCTCCCATTACAGGATAAGGCGGATTGATGCGGAACCGCTTATAGACGCCATATGCCAGATTACAGGAAGTTCGGAAAAATACACCAGCAACATACCCGAACCTTTCACGTTCATACCCGGGGATCAGCGTACAATCCTGCTCGCCGACGGAAGCATAGATTCCCCGTTTCTGGAGATGTTCGGCCGACCGACACGGAATACTTCCTATGAATCTGAAAGGAATTCATCTCCATCGGTCATTCAGGCACAGTACATGCTGAATTCGAGCGATATCCAGAGAAAGATTGAGCAGAGCGGACCCATAAAGCAGTTGTTGTCTGCAAAAAAGGGGAACCCATATGTGATTGAGGAGCTTTATCTGAGGATTCTTTCCCGTTTTCCGACAGAACAGGAAAGAAGTGTGTCGGAAGCATATATGAGTTCCACCAAGAAGAAGGCTGATGAAGCCGTATGTGATATCGCATGGGCGCTTATAAACACAAAAGAGTTTATTCTGAAGCATTAGGGAAATTATGAATATAGATGAATTCAAAGGACTGGCTGATATTCAGATGAGCAGGCGCAGGGCTCTCCAGTATGGGCTTATGGGGACGGCAGGGTTGATGATGTCCGACTTCTTTGCATTCAGGGCTTTTGGAGGGGAATCTCCAAATAATCCGAAGGCAAAAGCAGTTATTCAGATCTGGCTTTCCGGAGGGCCCTCTCACCTTGACATGTTCGACCCTAAACCAAATGCAGGCAGGGATTATTGCGGACCCTATGGTAAGGCGATAGACACAAATGTTGCCGGGATCCAGATATGCCAGATGCTGCCGATGCTTGCAAAACAGGCGGATAAGTATGTTCTCCTGCGTGGAATGACCCACAACAACAACGGGCATGAAACCGCCTCATATCTTGTACAAACCGGAAGAAAAGCTGTTGAAGGTTTGGTCTGTCCTGGAGTCGGATCTGTAGTTTCATACTTCAAAGGATACAATGGCGGATACAAAGGAATCCTGCCGCCTTATATAACCGTTACCACACCCCTTGGACGTTTTTCGGAGGCCGGATTCCTGGGGTCTCGCTACAAGCCTTTTTCAACAGGGAGTGATCCAAACAAGGAGCCTTTTGCAGTTGAGGGAGTCATCGCCGAAAAAGTAACTGAAGAACGTCAGAAAGACCGGAAGGCACTTCTTGCAGATATTGACAGTTTTGGAAGGGAAATGAATGACAACCCGATTGTAAATACCATAGATTCAAATCAGAAGCAGGCTTATTCGATGATTCTTGGTGATGCGGGTAAGGTTTTTGTGCTTTCAGGAGAAAAAAAAGAACTTAGGGAGCAGTACGGGCTTAATAAGTTCGGGCAGTCCTGTCTGCTGGCAAGACGGTTAGTCGAAAATGGAGTTCCGTTTGTAACAATCAATCACGGCGGATGGGATATGCATAAGCAGATATTCGATGCGATGGGAAAGAAACTTCCCGAACTTGACAGAGGTGTGGCGACATTGCTTCAGGATCTTTCGGACCACGGCCTGCTTGACAGCACAATCGTATGGGTCACCGGAGAATTCGGCAGGACCCCTAAAATAGATTGGGACGCCCCTTGGAACGGAGGGCGCGGACATTATGGTAAGGCGTTTTCAGCTTTGATAGCGGGTGGCGGCTTCAAAGGCGGCAGTGTCGTCGGCAAGACGGATGACAAAGGTGAGACAGTCGTCGAACGTCCGATTTATCCATGGGATCTTACAGGAAGCATGTATCAGCTCCTCGGAATTGATCCCAATGCGAAACTTCCGCATCCCCAAGGCCGTACGGTCTATGTTTCACCATTCGCATCAAATGAGATTCCCGAAAAGGAAACCGGAGGGTTGCTGAAGGAGATCATGTGATAAATTTTGAAGCAAAATTTATAATCTACGAACTAATTGCAGAATTGGCAAAGGTAAGGCTGTTTCTCCAAAACCCCCGCTCTGGACGGACAGCTACGGAGAGCCGTCCCTACCTTAAATTAGCCAATTTTGCAATTGGCCTCTACCTTTGTCCATTGCTACTCCTTGGAGCATACAAATCCGAGGCGGCGGATTTGCCGCGGATTGGATATGCCTATCCATCCGGTGGACAGCAGGAAACATCTTTTGAAATAAAAATCGGCGGAGAGAACATCTACGGAGCAACCTCAGCAAATATTTCCGGAAAAGGAGCGATTGTTGAGATTGTTGACTCACAGGAGCCGGTAAATGAAAAGGAAAAAAGAAAGAGCAGGCAGAAAAAGAAGAACCAGACGGTTATTGACGAGGTTGTTAAGCTGAAAGTCACAGTCTCACGGGACGCTGAGCCGGGAGACCGGGAACTCCGGGTGATAACGCCGGACGGAGTGTCAAACAGACTTGTCTTCCAGATAAGTCAGCTTAAAGAAATCAACGAGACGGAACCCAATGACAGAAAAGAGAAGGCGGTACCGGTTCCAATCCTTCCTGCAGTTGTCAACGGACAAATCATGCCCGGCGATGTGGACAATTTCAAGTTTACTGCAAAGAAAGGGCAGTCTCTGGTAATCGAAGCTTCTGCGCGGGCTCTGATCCCATACATTGCAGATGCCGTTCCAGGATGGTTCCAGGCAACCCTGACCCTCTACGATTCGAAGGGAGGGGAACTGGCATTCACAGATGATTTCAGGTTCAATCCGGATCCTGTCCTGTTCTATGATATCCCTGAAGACGGTGACTATACTCTGGAAATACGTGATTCCATTTACCGTGGACGTGCAGATTTTGTATATCGAATTAAGATTGGCGCACTCCCTTTTATCACGAATATCTTTCCCCTCGGTGCTACACGTGGTCAAAAAACGGGTTCAGTAAAACTTTACGGGAAGAACCTTACTGAAAAATCCATAATCGTAGATGTGAATAAAGGCACACCTTCTATCAAACGTATTTTTGTAAGAAACTGGGGACTTGTATCCAATAGTGTTCCCTTTGCAATAAGCGATCTTCCCGAAATTTCTGAATCAGAGGAGAACGATCAGCAGGAGAAAGCCCAGAAAATCACTGTGCCTGTAATAATAAATGGACGGATTCAAAGCATTGGAGACAAGGATTTTTTCTGTTTTGAGGGAAAGAAAGACCAGGATATTTCAATTGAAGTATTGGCCCGCCGTCTAGGATCGCCACTTGATTCATCCATAATACTTTTGAACGCCAAGGGCGAAACCCTAAAGGAAAACGACGATCTTAAGGACAGGGGAGAAGGAATGCTTACTCATAAGGCGGATTCTGGACTTACTCAAATACTTCCTGAGAATGGAACCTATGCACTGGCGATTTCCGACACCCAGGGTAAGGGCGGCGATGAATATGCATATCGTATTCGCATCAGCCAGCCGTTTCCAGATTTTGAACTGCGAGCAGTACCCTCAAACCTAAGCATACAGCAGGGCGGTTCCGCCCAGTTGACAGTTTATGCCATCAGAAGGGATGGGTTCAATGGCGAAATCAAGCTCTCGCTGAAAGAGGATTTTCAAGATATTCTGCTTGACGGCTCTTCAATCCCAGAAGGAACCGACAAGGTCAATATGACTGTTTCAGCTTCTGAAAAGGCTTCAAAGGAAGTGATAATCCCAAAACTTGAAGGAACCGCTGTAATCAACGGGAAGAAAGTTTCCCGCCCGGTAGTTCCAGCTGAGGATTTAATGCAGGCATTTATTTATCAGCACCTCGTTCCTTCGGATGAGCAGGTTGTGGCGGTTACAGAACCGGCCATCCCCTTTAAGATTTCATTTGAACCTCAAAAGAAAGGCTATCTTGAACTTCCTCTTGGAAAAGAAATTTCTTTTAATGTGACGGTAATACGTTGCCCCGGTTATGAAGCTCCCATACAGATTCAGCTCGTCAATCCTCCAAAGGGAATCACTGTCCGAAAGGGAAATATACCCCTTGGAAAAGACACATCGGTCATAACTTTGAGGACTGAAGCCAAAACGGAACCCAATCTTAAGGAAAATCTGATATTTAATGCTACTATGTTTGTGGATAGAGAGGAAAAAGAACAGGAAACTGTGATAGCTTCTGGAGAGAAGGTCAAAGAAAAAACTGAAATAAGGCAAATTTCCGACAATAAGTTGAATGCTGAAGCAAAGCCGATTGACAGCAAGGATAATACTAAAGACGCTAGCAAGGTTGATAATGACGGTAAGGAGACTAAACAGGAAATTAAGGTGAAAAAGTTCAGGAAGGAAAAGATAGTTCTCACTCTTCCTGCCGTCCCCTTCAGAATAGTTGAGAACACAGAAAAGAAAAAAACAGAAGAAGTGAAGAAAACAGATGATACGAAAAGTAATAAAAATTAACGACTTGTCAAATATAGCTACGCTTGTTCTTCCGTGCCGCTCAGAACACTGCATTTCTGTGTGTGGCGAAGATGATTTTAAGATGACCGGAATGCTTCGCAGTGAAGCAAAGAAACGCGAGGCTATTCTGTTGAACCGTTTTGTTTTCGCAGGATGCGAACACTACGCTGATTTTAAAAGGGACGTTGCTCTCTCCGATGGAATTATTGCCTGGCTTCAGGGGGATGCCTGCAAGGACGGGGAAATTTCTTCGATGCAGTGTTTTGCTGTTTCCGGGATCAATCCACTGCCAGTCACAGTACGTGGTCGCTCGATAGGGTATGTCTATGAAGATGAACACGCACGTTACTGCCGGCTGAGCGGGGTATCTCCTGAGAATCTTTCCCTGCCGCGCCTTGAACAGACTCGGCAAGTATTTGAAATTATGCGTGACGGACTTACTCAATGCGGATTTAATTTCACCGATACGGTACGTACATGGCTCTATCTGGATAGTCTTCTCGGCTGGTACAATGAATTCAATATTGTCCGTACTGTTTTTTTTGAGGAAAACGGGGTTTTCAGTAAAATGGTTCCGGCAAGTACTGGAATCGGTGCGGCCAACCAATATGGAGCAGCTCTTTTATGCGACCTGCTTGCAGTTCAACCGAAAACATCAGGAGTAGAAATCAAGTCGGTCGAATCACCAATGCAGGGATCGGCCCTGAATTACAGAAGTTCCTTCAGCCGTGCCGTTGAAATGTCATTCCCAACTCACCGCAACTTGTTAATTTCCGGTACTGCAAGCATCGACAAGGACGGAAGATCCGTGAATATAGGCGATTGCGTGAAGCAGATCGGGCTCACCATGCAGGTCGTGAAAGCCATTCTTGAATCCAGGGGAATGGGCTGGACCGACCTTTTCCGAGGAATCGCCTATTTCAAAAACATGTCCGACCGGTCTCTTCTTGACAAGTACTGCAAAACCCATGATATTCCGAGTTTTCCACTAGCTGTAGCCCACGCCGACATCTGTAGAAGCGATCTTTTGTTCGAGATTGAAGTTGATGCTGTAAAAGTGAATGTCTGACTTGATTCCCTATATTGGAAACTTTTTCGGAATTCCGCTCGAAATTCCGCCCAACCAGCTTATATTAGGAGCCTTTTCGAAAATTTTGCATAAACAATATTGTTATCAATTTTTCCAGTCTGCTGGGAAAATTTTCTACAAGGGGAATACATATGAAACAGAGAAAACTTTTTATTGCCGGTAATTGGAAAATGAACAAGACAGCTGCAGAGGCTGTTCAGATGGTATCTGCCTTAGTCAAGAAAGTCGAAGGACTTTCCGATAAGATTAATATGGCAGTATGCCCCCCTTTTACAGCGCTCGATAGAATCTCTCCTATTTTGAAGGGAACCGGAGTCGCCCTTGGAGCTCAGAACCTTTCCGACAAAGCCTCAGGAGCGTATACGGGGGAAATTTCAGCGGCAATGCTTCTTGAGCTCGGAGTGAAATATGTCATCATCGGACACAGCGAACGTCGCCAGTACTATGGTGAAACTGATGACCTTGTAAGCAAGAAAACTAAATTCGCACTTAACGCAGGCCTTCTTCCAATTGTGTGTGTCGGTGAAACACTCCAAGAACGCGAGGGCGGCAAGACCTCAAACGTAATCACCACTCAGCTAAAAGGCAGCCTTACAGGAATTACGGCTGATGAAATGCTCAAAACTACAATCGCCTACGAACCCGTATGGGCAATCGGAACCGGGAAAACAGCTTCTCCTGATCAGGCGCAGGAAGTTCATGCATTGATAAGAAAACTCCTTACTGACCTTTATGGAAAAGCGGTTGCGGAGAAAGTCATTGTACAATACGGAGGCTCTGTGAAGGCCGACAATGCCAAGGAACTTATGGCTAAAGAGGACATTGACGGCGCTCTTGTCGGTGGCGCAAGTCTTGACGCTGAAGGATTTTCAGCCCTTATAAAGAACGCAATTTAAGAAACGCCGGCAACTTGCCGGCTTATTTAAACAGTGCCAGAAGGATGCTGGCGATCCAGGATGATCGGTTATAGTAAATATTAATATTTAAACTCAGTGCCTTAGCGCCTTGGTGCCTATGTGCCTAATAAATCAGAGGTTCTAATGAATATTTTAGTTTCAGTCCTTACTGTGGCCGATGTTATTATTGCGCTGCTTCTTATTTGCCTGATTCTTGTCCAGCAGTCGAAAGACAGCGGTTTTGGAAGTGCTTTCGGTGGCCTTGGCGAATCCGTATTCGGAGCCCAGACTGGCGGCCATCTGGCCAGGCTAACAGTTATTTTTGCATCACTTTTCCTGATCATCACCCTTTCCCTTGCAATAATCACAGGACACCGTAAAGCGCCGAGGAGCGTTGTCGAACTCGAGTCAAAAACTGAAGCCAAAGCTTCCGTACCAGCTAAAAATGTGAAAGAAGATGCCCCAGTTTCTCAGGCTGATAAGATTGCTGAACCTGTTCCTGAAAAATCAAAAACAGTTCCTTTGACGAAATAAAAATGATCTCCGCAGTCTTTTATGAGGCATTTGAGGAAGAGGAGAAAATCCTCAGGAAAGTTCTGCCAAAAGGATATGAATATCTTTTCACCTGGAAAACAATCCAGGAAAGCGGACACAAGACTCCACCTGCTAAAGTTATCAGCACAAGAACCCAGTCTAAATTCCCCATGGGATGGTCAGGAAGTCTCGCCGCCATCATTACGCGTTCAACAGGATACGATCATGTTGCAGAATATCTGAGCCATACAGGTTCCAATATTTCCGCGGCTTATCTTCCTGAATATGCCGCACGTCCGGTTGCCGAACAGGCGTTAATGATGTGGACCGCGCTTCTTCGCAATTTGACTCTCCAAAGAAAATCATTTGAAACTTTTTACCGGGATGGTCTGACAGGCCGCGAAATTCGCAACCGCAGGATAACTGTAATCGGAGTAGGGCGGATCGGAGGAGAAATAGTTGATATAGCCCATGGTCTCAAAATGAAGATACTAGGCGTTGACATCAAGCCAAGGACTGAAATGAAGAGACAGTATGGGCTTAAGTATGTATCTATTAGGGAAGGGCTTAAGAATGCGGATATTGCAGTCTGCGCCCTTCCACTCACTGAAATCACACGAGGAATGCTCAATTATAAAACTCTCAATGTGATGCCCGCAAAATCAATTTTCATAAATGTCGGACGTGGGGAAGTGTCACCATCCCAGGATCTGCTGAAGCTCCTCAATGAAGGGATACTCGGCGGAGTCGGATTGGATGTCTATGACTATGAAAAAGAGCTTGCCTCTGTTCTTCGGGATGGGGCTAAATTATCAAAATTAAAACCCGAATCCAGTAAAAGTGTGGCGGCAGTTCTTAAACTCATGAAATGCCAGAATGCAATCCTGACCCCCCATAACGCATTTAATACGGAGGAGTCAGTTGAAAGAAAATCCCTGAGAACCGCCGAAAATCTATCCACCTACCTGAGAACCGGCAAATTCCTAACGCCGATTTGAGTAGGTCAGGCTTTTTAGCCTGTTATTAATATTGTAATTTTCTCCAGAAACTCCGATTTATCACTGATTTTATATTTTATAGTGACTTTATAGACATAAACCACTATATCTGGCGGGGAAATTATGAATTAAAATCCCCACCTTAAACATTTGCTCTTCCCTATATGCTACAAAATCAATTTGTCAGTTGCGCGGGTTATGAACCGAATGGTGCAATGTTCTTTCCGGATATGGTCAGACGTTTTGTTTTTCCAGTGAATTGCGTCCCACAACCAAGATGGCAAGTCCTAATACAAACAATGCGACGATGCTTAAAACTCCATAGCGAGAATTTCCTGTTATTATTGCGACTGTCGCCATCAGTGCAGGTCCTATTATTGAGGCAAACTTACCGAATATATTATAAAAACCAAAGTATTCCGTCGATTTTTCCTTCGGCACCAGGCGTCCGAAATAGCTTCTGCTAAGCGCCTGGATTCCGCCCTGCGATGATGCGACAAGCATGGCAAGTATCCAGAACTGCGCCACTGTTCTCATAAAGAACGCAAAAATACATATGCCGATATAGATGATTATTGCCGCCATTATAAGCTTTCTCGCCCCCAGTTTTTCAGCCAGTTTACCGTATAGGAGCGCGAACGGAAAAGCGACAAGCTGGGTCGCCAGCAGAATCACCAGCAGATTAATCGCACTGACCCCTATTTCAGTGGCGTACACGCCGGACATGTTTATAATGGTGTCCACACCGTCAATATAAAAGAAGTATGCCAGCAGGAATAGAAACACCGGCTTTTCATTTTTGATATTCATTAATGTGCCCCAAATGCGTTTGAGGCTTGCGGCGATAGGTTGTTTGTCGTGCTCTATTCCGTACATTTGACTGACATTGCGAATCATAGGGATGGTAAACAGGCCCCACCATACCGCTGTTATGGCAAAAGCTCCGCGATATGCCGTTGATTCTTCTATGCCGAGATTCTTGCAGAAGAATACCAATGCGATGGAAATGATAAAAGGTATTGTGCTGCCGATATATCCAAAGCCAAAACCAAGCGATGAGATTTTGTGCATCCTGGGGCCGTCGGCGACATCCACCAGAAACGCATCATAGAAGATATTTGCCCCGGCAAAACCAATCACGCTAACAATATAAAATCCAAGAAGCAACTTCCATGCCCCTACAGGTGCGGCGGCCAGCATCGCCGTAAAGACGACGCCAATCCCGAAGAAAAACAGGAAGAATCTCTTTTTAAACCCTTTATAGTCCGCCAAAGTCCCTAGTATAGGTGCCAGCACTGATACGGTCAGGAACGAGATAGATGTCGCATATCCCCATATGGCAGTAGATGTGCTTTCCGCAACACCGGCGGCTGAAGCCGAAGTCTTGAAAAATATAGGGAGAAACGCCGTGGTGACCGCAATGGAGTACGCGGAATTCGCCCAGTCATACAAAATCCAACTCTTCTCGGGTTTGCTGAGTTGCTGCCTGCTTGCTTTCATCGCCTGATTCATGACCTTTCTATTATTGGGGCGACACTAATTACTGAGATTTTGTTTTCCCTCGAAACTAATCCTTTGAGGTAATTTCAAAACTACCTCATAAGAATAAAGGGAAGCAATGAAACTCACAGTCCTGTCGGGATATCGATAAAATCACAGGCTACCGCGAATTTCTCCCTTATCTTGTCCATTACGGCTATCACCCCCGGTTTTTCCGTAGCGTAATGGCCGGCAATGATCACGCAGATATTCTCTTCCTTGATGAAATGATATGATGTATGGTTTGTTTCTCCGGTTATGAAACATTCTATGCCCTGTCTTGCAGCTTCTATAATGCCTTCGGGTCGGCCGCCACCGCCTGAAATTATCCCTATTTTGCGTACAGGTTTTTCGGCTTTCCCAAAGATGACGCATTTTGTCGGAAGTTCTTTTTCAAGGATTTCTGCGAGTTGCGCAGGGCTTTTCCCCTCAGGGATTTCACCGGCCGTACCGAGTTCCCCTCCATGGTATTTCACGAAGTTCCTGCATGCCTGCAAACCAAGCATTTTAGCCAAAAGGATATTGTGCCCAAGCTCCGGATGCATATCGAGCGGAAGATGGCACGCATATAATGATATGTCATTTTTAAAGAGCGGACTAATTCTTCTGGCATTAGATCCGATAAGTCGCTTCAGACTGTCATTCCAACTTAGGCCGTGATGGACAAAGACAAAATCAGCCTTTTCATCAATTGCCTTTTCAAAGAGTTCATTGCAGGCGTCAACACCGAAAACAGCTTTTTTAACTTCGGACTTCCCTTGAACCTGAAGACCATTGTTGGAATCGTCCTGGAGATTAGGATTTGTCAGGAAAAGACCGTCAAGAAAGCTAACTACATCCTTTAATTTAGCCATAATTACACCCTGTGTTTGACGAACTTTATAAAATATTATTTTAAGTCGAATATAATGTATTTGAATGGGAAAAATCAATTTGAAAAAAATCTAAACTTCATCACTTTCCATCTTAATTCGGAGCTGGATTTGTCATTTAGCCATTTTCTAAGAGCAGCTGGATCTTTCAATTCTGATATTTTTATCAATTCGTCTTTTGAGCACCTGAAAAGAACCGGCAAAGCTTTGCTGGAACCGGCTTTCTCAAGGTTCCTTTTAGCCTTGAAAAAAATATTCCTGTTGAAGTGGTTTCTTGCAAAAAGGAAGATGGGGTAGCCCGCCGCTATAATCCAGAAAGGCCATATTGGGATTATCCTTTCAAGGTTGAGAAACAGCCTGGATACTTGGACCGCAAGAAGGAGAAAAATAGGAATAATGAAAAGGACGGCATCGTAGTCATGCCTGAAACAGTTGCCCATGTATCTTCTTAAACGGCTTGGCGAAAGACGGTATGCGAATAGCTCTTCGAATGTTCTGTCCTTAACAGGCATTCTGGCGACATGACATAGCTCATGCGCCAGGAGTTCATCCCTCCTGTAAAACAGCCAGCGTTTCTTTTTTGCGAAATTCGCACGGATTATGAAGACGGACACCTGGTTTTCCGGAAATGAAATAGCACATCCCCCCCATAGGAACCCAAGGCTTTTTGAAAGGAAAAATCCGGGCACCCAGTTTATGCTGAAATCGTAATATTCTCTGGTGAGTTCTGCAGCCTCGTCCAAAATTTCAACATTGATGCGCTTTTCCGTGTTCAGAACAAATTCACCGAAGATATCATAGTCCTTTGTGTTTTGGATATCCTTTTCAATAGCGCTGTATGCCGTCACCATTTCCAGTAGGCGTTTTTTGTAATCGGAAATACTTTCTCCCGGTGCCATCATAAAGCCGTTTGAGTCGGCTTCCGCCAGCACGGTAATGCTGTCTTCGGAAAGTGAGTTGATGAAAATTTTATCAAGAAAAGGCATTTTAATCCCCGAGATGTCTGCGAGGGATGAGATAATTCTTGATATAGTCTTTAACGCTGTCTTTCAGCGATGTAAGTTGCTGGGAATGAAAGCGGCGAAGTTTCCACATTTCAGCTTTGGTATAGTACTGATAACTGGGTTTCAGATATTCAGGCATTTCAATATATTCAATGTTTGGTTTCTTGTTCAAAGCTGAGAATATTGCAGTAGCCAGTGACTTCCAAGTCTCGGCGTGTCCGCTTCCGATGTTGAAAAGTCCGCTTTCTTTTCGATCAAGGAAGAAAAGAACCATGTCAACTGCGTCCTTGACATAAAGGAAGTCCCGTTTCTGCTCTCCGTCTTTGTAATCGGGATTGCATGATTTGAAAAGCTGCACTTTTCCGGTGGAGACGATCTGTTCATAGGCTTTGCATACTACGCTGCGCATGTCATCTTTGTGCCATTCATTCGGCCCGTAGATATTTGTGAATTTGAAACCTGTAATGCGGTCCAAAAGCCCATTGTTTCTTGCCCAGAGGTCAAACATATGCTTGGAATATCCGTACATGTTCATAGGACGCAGCGAGTCAAGGGAAGACTCGTCGTCAATATATCCCCTTGAACCGTCTCCGTAGGTGGCAGCACTGGAAGCATAAAGGAAACGTATTTTGTTTGAAACTGCGAAGCTAGCAATCTCCCTGCTGTAATTATAGTTGTTGTCGATGAGGTAGCCGGCGTACCTTTCGGTCGTTTTAGAGCATGCGCCCATATGGATTATGGCCTTTATTCCCTTGGGTTTAATCTTGTTTTCGGAAATAGATTTCCTGAAAACATCCTTTTCCATGTAATCCTGGAATTTAAGAGCCCTGAGATTGCGCCATTTGTCGGAATGTCCAAGATGGTCTACTAGAAGGATATCTTTTATGCCCCTGTTATTGAGTTCCCATACAATTGCGCTTCCTATCAGACCCGCTCCGCCAGTCACTATGTACATAAATATATTTCCGATTTTAGGTTGCCGATTTCCAAACTCAAATGTACCAATTCAAGGAAGTATCAATTAATTACATCCCCTGAAGCTTTTTCTGAAGTTCAACTTGGAATTCCTTGATGTCTTCGGGCGTTGGCTTCCCTGTCGGTTTTTCAAGGCCAAGCCTTCCCATCTGGTCAAGCACCCAGTCGGCTTTTACTCCTGATGCAAAAGTTACGCTACCACTTAATGCGGCGCCCGGCCTTACAAGTTTGTTTACTTCGACAACCGTGGCTCCGGACCATTCGCCTTTATCAGCTGGAATCTCATCCGCATTCTCCGCGGCTGATTTGTCTGCGGCATCTTTGTTTTTCTTTGAAATTGCATCTTCCTTTTTCTGAGCCTCGTCTTCCCCGGCGAGCTTTTTCCAATCGAGATTTTCAAGTTCTGAAGCAAGAAGCCTCAAATCAAGAAAAGTGATTATTTCTCCCTTTTCATGGAGTAACTTTTGAATTTCAGAAAGGGAAAGGCCTTTTTGAAGGCTTTCGAGCACTATTTTTTTTATTTCATTGCGGTTCATTCGTAATTTCCTTTGGAATTTATGAGGGGTTTAACATTAAAAATTCTGTTCAGAAAAATAACAGGATTAAGTGGAATTTCAAATTGAGGTCAATTATTTGACTCTAATTCATTATGGCATAGAAACTGCTATATGTTTTTTGAAAATAGGTTATTATGGAATATATTCACAGAGGGGATTGAAATGGATTTTCATATATTTACACCTAAGAACAAAGAAAAACTGGATTTCGCCACAGGTATACACGGAGAGGAAACCCAGCGCATTCATCGCAAGCCTGATCTTAAAGACTTGGAGCAGGGGTTCACCATATGTGAAAACTGCGGATTTAAGGTGCTTATAAAAGATAATATTAGCCTCAGTATAGCAAAATGCCCCGCATGCTCAACTTCTAACTTCATTCCCATGCTCATAAAGGATTACTGGCTTTATGAACCACTTGGCGGTGGTGGAATGGGATGCGTATATCATGCTTTTCACAGATGCGATTCAAAAATTGAGTTTGCAGTCAAAGTCCTTAACCGTGAAATGAGAAATGATAAGTTTCTCATTGACTCCCTTCTGGAGGAGGCTAAAGTCGGGTGTAAATTCCGTAATCATCCCCATCTTACAAAGGTGTATGAATATGGCATCTGGAAAGAGGAATATTATGCAGTTTACGAGTTCATTGATGGAATAAGGCTTGACCAGATTATTGAATCACCCATAGAGCGTACCGACAGACAGATCATTCTCTGGGCGCTCCAAATGCTCTCGGCTGAACAATACATTTTTGATTGCGGTTACCTGTTCAGGGATTTGAAGCCTCAGAATGTAATCATTGACAGGAATGGAAACGTCAAGATGATAGACTATGGTTTGGCCATCTCAATTGAAAAAGCGATGAACGGGGATAAATCAGACCAGATTGTAGGTTCACCCCATTACATCCCCCCGGAGAGGATAGAAGGAGCTCCAGAGTCACAGTATAGCGAAATTTACAGCCTAGGCATGTTGATGTATCATCTTATTTCGAGAAAAACCTATTACTCGTCCGAAGATGTCAGAAAACTTGTTGAGAAACATGTTACTTCCCTTAGGATGGCCGATGCCCTCAGCAAGCTTCCTCCCAAAACCAATCCCGAAGTAGCCAGGATTCTAATTAAAATGATTAGACGTGAGCCATCATTAAGATATCAGTCTTATAAGGAATTAGGGGCTGAGCTTTTCAGGGAATTTAAGAAATGTGCGTAACTTCTTCGGAATGATTTAAACCTATACTGAACCCCAAATCGGAAATTAGAAGCCTTTTTCTCATAAGTAATAGTTACAGATTATTTATCTTTCGGCAGAATTTGGTCTTCTTTTTTCAATGCTTTCTGCTCTTCAAGGGCGCTACGCAGGCTTTCTGAAACAGGTTTTGGGAAGTTAGCGAGGCAGTTATCCACTATTTTCTGTTTAATTTCCGAATATGGAGGCAATCCAACTCTGCCCCAACTTTCATTCTGCGACTGTTTATAATGCAGATAAATTCCCTGTGCAAGTTTTTCATGAGACGCGGCGGTATCAGTATCACCGTAGGATAGGAAATAAAGGCTTCTGAATACCAAGCCTCCGATTATGTCCATTATCTGCTTCATTGAGCCTTCCTTTGCATCTTCAATCCATTCTTTAAGCACAAAATCGTCAACATCAACCCTGTAACGGGGATTGCCGGGAAACATCTTCCTGAGTTCTTCCAGATATTTCTTGGCTTTCGTGTAATTTCCATAGTTATACAGGATGACAGTCGCATCAACCATGAAATTCTCAAACCCGGCTAAGAATGATTTGCTTTTCTGTCTGTCGTACACATCCTGGAAAGTTTTCTTTACTGCATCAGCAACATTAAGATTGGGAGCTGACATGAAACTTTTGAAATTGTTTTTGTCGAACATTAGAAGTCTGCCGCCCTTGAATGCATCTGCCAGTGACTGTGTAATCATTCGGTCGCAGCTGATATCAGGTTCATTTCCATTCTGGTGTTCAAGCCCAAGGGTCGCCCAGTAAACTGCATGGGCTTCAGGCAGCCTCCAGTCAAGTTTTCCGTATCTGTTGTTGATTTCAAGGATTTTAGACGAGTCAAGTTTGAATTTCTGCTTAAGCCATCTTTTTCGGAAGTAGTTCTCGATGAGGTTTATCTCATCGGCATTCTTGAGCAAAACTGTGAATTTCTCTGGGAGTTTCCGGTTTGTCCTGAATTCTTTCTCCAGTGCATCAAGTGAATTATAGTCTGAATCCTTGAGAGCTTTCCATATCGGATCTTTCCCCGCAAAGCGCTTCTTAAACTGCGCCTCGTCGTCGGGCGCTGACGCCAGTGCCTTCCAATCGGGTTCCGGGCCTCCGAAAACATCCATAAGCTCCAATGCAATCTGGTTCTTGTAATAAATGTTTGCATCATCCATGATGTTTCCAATCTTATGTTGGTAAATCCAGCCCAGTTCCTTATAGAGGACAGGATCCGCAGGATTATAGACTAGCGCTTCATCCCTTATAAGTTCGATGCCCTTTTTTATCCAGCGCCATCTATCCTCTGCGGAAGAGAAAGTAACAGAAATATTGTACGCCATATTCCAGGCTAGATAAGCGGTGGCTCCTGTGAATCTAGGCTGAAGTTTCGTTATCCAGGAGGCCAGCTGAACCATTTCAAAATACTGGCCCTTGTCCTGCAGCGAAATAGTCCTAAGCCAGAGAAGATCGGCAACAAGCCCTCTGAAGCTTCCTAGCGCGACAGTTGTGAAAGCAACTATGGGAGGGGCATTTTCAACCGGATCCGTATCTGTCAGTTTTTCAACGACTTTTATCCTATTTATCTTTTTCTGAATGGAATTTGTGCAAAGCACGAAAAGGCCAGTGACAAAAACAAGTAATAGAAGCGGCATAATTATTTTTCTTAATATGATCATTTTTGGATAATGGTCCCCATCTCCCTTCGTCTGTACAGCAATATTCCGAGAAGGAATATCGGCATGCCCCTTAGTATGAAAAACTCAAAAAAGGTTTTCGCAATAAACTTGGCTTCAATAAGTTCACCGTTCGCAACTTCGTCCGTAACCTCGAATTTATGCATCGGGATTATTCCCCACAGCAATGTATGACTTACTACCCTTCCAACGGTTTCGTGCCACTCTTCTAGCTGAGAAAGTTCTTCGCTATCGGAATACTGAGACTCTATGTCGATTACAAATGTCGCGAAAATCCCAAGAAGCAGATACGACAGGACAACAAATACGGCTGTGGGCATTGACAGGAGACCTCCTGCAGCACACGCAAGCCCTGCAAGAAAAAGCAACTTCAGGAATATCATTAAAACAGCCCTGAGATAATTTTCAAGGAAAGTCCCGGTCTTTATTAAAAGTTTAGGACCGTCAGCAGCCTGAAAGAAAACAGGTTTCCCCTCAATGTCAAAGTTTGTGAATGAAACCGTTACTACACCGTCCTTGTCAATTGTCTCCGGAGAAAGAGCTATCTCATGGAAAACTCCGCACATGAGCCTTTCCGGGTATTGGCTTTTCGGGATGAATATTTCTTTCATGGCAACTTCTTCTCCAGGTTTCCGGTCTTTTACGTTTTCATCCTTCGGTACTAGCAGCCGCACACCCCATATACCTGTAGTTTCACGCTGGTCTTTCGAAGAAATTTTTCCGATATACATCCGGTATCGGAAATAAAGCGGGGTTTTTATATCTGTGCCCAACCCTTTGAAATCCCATTTTTTTGTATTTGACTGTCCCGGACTCACTTCTCCATACTGGGCTATGAGCTGGTTGCGAAGTTCGCGTAGCATTTTTCTTTTTTCAACGCTTGACAGCTTCTGGAAGTTCTCCGCCTGAGTGGATTTAAGGTATTTAATCCTCTTCCCGTATTCTAGACGGATCTTTGTATCTATGTCGGGAAACTCCGGCAGGAAGACCTTTCTTCCTACAAGCACCTCGTTTTCAATCCTTGATTTCTCTTCAGCTGTAAAAGGACTCCTGTAGAACTGCCATAAGATCAGGGAGTAAACAATAATGGATGAGACAAGAAGCAGGATTCCATGGACAAGGACAACTCCCAGGCATTTGCCGAGCCATACCTTGGCTCGGGAAGCGGGTTTTGTGAAAACCATATGGATCTGGTAGGTTTCAAGATCGTTAGACAATATGAAACAACCGACCCATATGGTAGAAAGGGACAGGATGAAACCTATGGCACCAAGACAGTATTTCAATGAAACCCGTATGTATCCTGAGGCTGTCCCATCACCAAGAACAGTGTTCGGAAGTATCGCAATGGTGACAAGCAGAACAAGGAGAAGGATATGGAAAATATGCGATCTTACCGATGCCCTGCACGTGAGCTTAATAATTGCCCATAATGAAATCATTGTTTATCACCAGAACAAAATGAAGATTTATTTTCTGTCCGAATCTTTTTTCGAAACAAGATGGGAAAGTTTTTTGTTTATGAGTTCGTGTTCCTCGGTTTTCTTGCTGCTCTCAGGAATTTCCTGTTCCACCTGTTCAGGCGTATTGGCTGAAACAAGCCTGGTAAGCGTTTCCTTGGCTATCTCCGAAGAATCTTCCTTTACTTCAACGGTTTTCTTTTCTTCTTCAGGTTTTTTGGGAACCTTATTCGTGGCGGAAAGGATTTTAAGTATGTCCGGGGACTTATCTTCGTGTTTAAGGTAACCGGCAATATCTCCTCCGCCTTCCGCACCGTATGTCTTTACACTTTCGCTTCTTGCCTTGTTTATAACGTCCAAGAAGAAATCCTCTAGCGAACGCCTAGGATGGTCTATTACAAACTCCTCGCCCTTTAGATTTTCCTTCAATACTTTCAACAACCTCTCGGTAACTTCTGCGTCAAGCATAGGAGTTGTTATGCGGCTGGCTGTGGGGATGGTAAGAAGCTCATCAAGGGTTCCTACCGCCCTGATGTTTCCGCCATAAAGTATCAGCACCCTGTTGCATATGTCCTCAACATCGCCGAGCAGATGGCTGCTTACAATAACGGTCTTCCCCCTTTTCTGGAGAAAGGTTATAAGGTCCTTTATCTCACGGCAACCGATCGGATCGAGCCCGGAAGTGGGTTCATCAAGGATAAGAAGGTCCGGATCGTTTATCATTGCCTGGGCAAGACCTATCCTGCGTGCCATTCCTTTTGAAAATTCGCCGACAGGACGGTTTCTGACATGGCTGAGTCCCACCATCTCAAGCAACTGCTCGCTCCTGCTCTTTCTCTCAATCTTTGAAAGATTGAAAAGCGCTCCGAAGAAATCAAGTGTTTCCAATGCTGTCAGGTATTTATAGAGGTATGATTCCTCGGGAAGATATCCTATGCGCATTTTTGTGCGTACGCTGCGAGGTGATTCCCCAAAAACTGTAACATTTCCTGAAGTGGGGTAGAGAAGGCCCAGAAGCATTTTTATCGTAGTTGATTTGCCGGAGCCATTGGGGCCGAGAAGTCCTAAAACCTCTCCTTCATGAACTTCAAAATCAATATCATTTACAGCTTTAGCTTTGGGGCGGTTCCAGAAATCGCGGAATTCCTTGGAAAGCCCGACGGATTTTACTACAGGCTCTTTACTGTTGACAATTTTCTGCAAGTTCGGACTCCCCTTCTTTAATAATTACAGTTTATTATTTATCAGCAAGGAATAAGAATTCAAGCATAAATATGAAATAAAAAGCACCTCAGATAAGTTTCCCAAGCTAAGGTGCACTTTTTCCAACGATTCAACAATAATTACTTTGTTGCATTATTAACTGCTTTTTTCGCATCTGCAGCGGTTTTGTCAGTGATCTTTGAAGCGTCGGACGCTGCCTTTTCGCCGGATGCTTTGGCTTCAGTTGCGACTGTTTCAGACTTTTTCTTAAGATTTTCAAGAGAAACGGACGTTTCCTCTTTTTTCCCACATCCTGATATATAAACAGCAACGAATACAACGATAATCATCTTTACAATCAATTTATTCATTTTCTCTTCCTTGTTTTATTGACGATAAAAGATACGGTTAAATCAA
The DNA here is from genome assembly GCA_964540865.1 of uncultured Victivallis sp. Taxonomy (GTDB): domain Bacteria; phylum Verrucomicrobiota; class Lentisphaeria; order Victivallales; family GWF2-50-93; genus GWF2-50-93. Next base: position 26,738 of record CAZION010000036.1, on the reverse strand, counting down.
TGATTTTCAAGCTTTCCTAATTTTAACACCCATATAAAAAAAACCATTTTTTAGGGCGGGGCTAGCGTTTTAAATAAAATAATATTAAATTCACTTGCATATTTTATTTAAAGGAGATAATTTTCAAACTGTTTTGTCTTTTTAATACAAAAAATGAGAGAGAAATAAATGAGTGAACTTCGTAAAATATCTTTGTTTATGTGTTTTGCAGTTTTACTTTTCGTTTTTGCCTCAAACGGCTATTCCCAAGGCGCAGGAAGGCAGGCCCTTATAAGTGATGTAAAGGTTGAAGCCGAACTTGTCGACACTCCTATATGGAAGGTTATGAATATTCCGGAAAAACCATGGAAACAGAGAAAATGGATACAAATTGATGTTGATTTTACAACAGCAACCTCGTCAAGGAGAGATAACGAGAGCCTTGAAAATGTAACCGTGGAATATGAACTTCTCCTTCCAACTGAAGATCTTAAAAATCCGTTTGCGCTTATTTCCGGTAAAGTTCTATATTGGGCGTTTGCCCTCGATGGCGGCCCTCATCACCTTGTCGCATTTATTCCTCCCAGAATAATTGAAAAGTTTGCGACAGGTAAAAAATTTAACAACACGGATGCAAAGAAATTCGATGTCAAAGTAGAGTTTAAAATGAACGATACTCTCATCGGGGCGGGATTTTCCTTGCCTAAAGGAGCAACTGTCCAGACAATGAATAAGAAGTTTTTGGATACTAAGACAAGCCTCTCGCTTCAGAGGCAGAAGGATGGGATCCTTGGACAGGATAAGACTCCATGGGCTAATTTGAACTATGATTATTATGAGCAGGTAAACCCTGATTCTTCAAAATGAAACAATAACCACAAGCAATAACCACCAAGATATATAGGCAATATGGCAAAAGCTGATACAGTTCTAGCGATTGATATAGGCGCAGATAGTATAAAACTAGCGGAGTTCAGTTATCCTCCTGGCGGCAAGTTTGTGCTTGAGAAATTTGCTTTTGCGGAATACGGAGGTGACTTGAAGGAAGAGGAGCTCCTTACCGCGCTCACAGAAAAACTGTCTACTGCTTTTGTTGAAAATGATTTTAAATCGAAGAAAGTCCAGATTTCAATATCGGGGCAGTCTACATTCATACGTTTTGTAAAACTTCCTCCCATGGGCGAGAAAGAGGACAGAGTTCGCCAAGTTGTGGAATATGAGGCAAAACAGAATGTCCCATTCCCTATTGAAGAGGTTGTATGGGATTATCAGCTTATCAGCACTGGTGTCGAGAATGAAATTGAAGTGATGTTCATAGTTGTAAAAGATACAGTCGTTGAAGAGTTGACCAATGCGATTGAGAAATTCGGCAAGGAAATCGCCGTTGTTGATGTCGCTCCTGTGGCATGTTACAACTCCGCAAGGGCTAATGAGGTTGGTGGTAGCGACTGTGTTATGATACTTAATATTGGCTCCAAATGCTCAAGTCTTGTTTTTATTGATAGTGGACGGTTCTTTGTAAGGACAATCCCTATTGCGGGATATTCCATAACCCAGCAGATAAGTAAAGAGTTTGGCATTCCGCATAAGGATGCAGAGGAACTTAAGAGGAAGCATGGTTTTGTGGCATTGGGCGGTGCTTACGAGGAGCCTGATTCTGAAGTCGCAGCAACAATTTCAAAGATTGTCAGGAACGTGATGACTCGCCTTCATGGGGAAATAAACAGATCCATAAATGTATATAGATCCCAGGAGAAAGGTAATAAGCCTGTAAAGCTGTATCTTTCCGGCGGAAGTTCAGTAATGGCCTTCACTCCCAGATTCTTCTCAGAAAAACTTAAAATACCTGTCGAGTATTTTAACCCGTTCCAAGTTGTATCCCTTCCGGATCATATAAACAGGGAACAGCTTGCAGAAGTTGCGCACATGTTCTCAGAGGTTATTGGTCTTGGTCTCAGGCACATAACTTCCTGTCCCATTGAGATTTCACTTATTCCTGAAAAAATAAAAAAAGCACAGGCAATCAAGCATAAGACTCCGTATTTCTATGCAAGTGCCGCTTCTTTCGTGCTATGTTTGGCTTTGATTTTCTTTTCCCTTTCCAAACAGGAGAAAATTGACAACAGCAAGGTTGAGCTTGCAAAGAAAATTGTTGAGTCCACCAAAGCTTTGAATGATGATGTTAAAAGCGCCGAGAAGAAAAAAGACACTCTTGTTGGCGATCTTAAGGATGCTCAGAATATACTATCAGAAAGATGTAACTGGATCAATCTTTTTAATGAACTTCAATTGAAGATTCCGGATACGATGTGGCTAGTAAGCATTGTTCCTGGAAAAGACCCGAATGCCGGAACTGCAGCTTCCGCTTCAAGTGAAGGTGGCGAGGCGGTTGTAATGCCTATTTTTGCGAGGAGAGCTTCGCCGAGGGGTGTTGCAAGCGCAGATGCTGGCAAATTGGAATGGCTTGAAGCTGAAGGTCATTTTTTTGGATCTCCATCGGAAATTGATAATTTTAAGCAGGAGCTTGCAAAAACATCTGTTTTTACTGATAAACCTGCAGAAATTGCCACTACCAGTTGGTTCCCGGCAAGAGAAGATGATAAAAATGGCTTTAATAGCTTTAAAATAGTAATAAAATTAAAAACACCGTTTGTCAGGTAAGAGTTAAGAATAACATGGAAATTGTAAAGAAAAATATTGTACTTTTCGTGGTCCTGGGAGTTGCTCTTCTGGTTTCTGCTGTTTTTTGTTTTTTTGTTTTCCAAGTTTCAATGAAAATGAAAATACACCGAGCAGATTTGCTGATTCAGAGTGAAAAGATTAAGAAGCTCATTGAGGAAAAACCTTCTCCTTTAAAAGGCAATTTGGACGCAATAAACTTGGATATTGTTCAGGTTCAGCTTAAAGTTCAGGAAATCCACCAGGTTTTCGGTAAACCATACCGCTCCGCGATACAGGCATTTGCTGCAGCTCTTGAGGTAAGCGAGTATGATCTTTATTCAAAGTGGCGAGCGCTCTATGAAAAAGAAAAAAAGACTGAGACGGCTGATCGGATTTTTTTGAAATTCATAGATGAATTTGATGAACAGAAGGTTGAAAAAGCGTTTATCGCATTTAAGACAACAATTGAAAAGAGGACAGTTGAGGACTTGAGTCCAGCAAATATCAATCAGCTTATAATGTCTGGACTTGGGCTTCCTCGAAAAATGAGTAGGGAGGCGTGCAAGACTTATATGGCAAATATGGATCTCAAACTCAACAACCTGCTTAAATCAAAAGATGTCGGACTTGGGCGTCCCATAATTGCTTCTGAAAAACCTTCTATTTTTAATATATATGGGGACAATATGCCTCTTGAAGAACATATTGGACTCATTCCAAAACATTACAGCTTGTTTGAAGATTTAGTATATAGGATGAAAGAGACTGGAATAAAAAGCATTAACTCTCTTGCGAAAGTCAATCTTGAGGGAACTGAAAACAGGGGATTTCTTAGGCTTTCCTACAAAATTCAGGTTGTTAGTTCGATGGATTCCATCAGGGATTTTATAAACAGTTTTCAGGATGCATATAAGGAAAACAGAGTTTATATTGTCAGGGATCTTGCCTTGAAAAAGGCAGTTGATGAAACAAAAGGGCTTGTTGCTCCAGCTCAAGTTGTTGAGAAAAAAACTCTGCCTGCTGAAAAAGGCAAGAAGGAAAAAGTAGACGAGCAATATGGTGTCGCCCTGATTGGAAGTTCAACTGATGTAATTACAGATATAAAAGTTGATTATGTTATATATGTAGCAGATGAAATAAGGAGAAAATAATTTGGGGTTCCTGAAGAAATATTATGAAAAAATAATACTTGCAGTATTTCTGCTTGTTTTTATTGTTTCTCTCATTCTTCTCATTCTGGCACTGAGTAAATCCCAGGAGATCAAAGAGGAAGATCTTAAATTTCCAATGAAGCAGCCTGAATACAAAAGGTTTGGTTCAGACGATTTTAACGTTCAGAAGAATTTTATTTCTGAAAAAAGATGGGCAAAGGTCAATCCAAGAACAGAGGGTGGCAAGGATTTCTCAGATATGCTGGTTCCATTTCAGATCGCAAGATGTCCAAATCCGGAATGTCAGAAGTTAATCCCGCGTTCATCATTTGTCGAGAATGGAACCTGTCCCATTTGTAAATATGCTCTTAGGGCGGCCGGTGGTGGAGACACTTCGAAACCGAACCCTCAAGCCGATAGTGATGAAGACGGGATACCCGATAAGGATGAGACTGCAGCAGGTTTGAATCCAAGCGAACCGACAGATGCATCAAAAGATCTTGATAACGATGGCTTTTCCAATCTTGAGGAGTATAACGCTAAGACAAAGATCAATGATCCAAAATCCCATCCCATTTATGCAAAGAGGCTTTATATTGCAAGCATAAAACGCAATAAATTACCTATGGTCATCACTAAGGTAACCGCCCATGGAGAAAATAAAAATACATGGAGCATTCAGGTTGAACAAGTTGTTGATGGCAAAGCGAAAACTAAATTCTATAAAATTAATACTCCTATGATGTTGAATGATAGAAAGTATGAAATAAAAGATATTACATCAGAAACTGTTGAAGTGCGTGTTGATAATAAAAACACCAGGAAGCAAAATGTTTTTACAGTTGTTATCCAAGAGGAAGGCGATAAGCCAATCAACGCAAAAGAGAAAGAGGACGTTTGGGAAAACAATGAAAGCGTGAAAATAATAGATGTGTTTACTGGAAAAGAATATAATGTCGCTACCAATGAAACATTCTCTGTAGGTGATGATAGAACTGGAGAGGAAAAATACGCGGTAAAGAAAGTGGATAGCTCGAAGAAAACCGCTATCATACAGAAAAGCGACAATAATACTGAATATGAACTCACGCAGAAAGTTTTGGAATATAAAAAGAATATGCCTGCAGTGGAAAATCCTGCAGACAAGGCGCCTGCTATGCCTTTTGGTCCCGATGAATTGCCTGTGCGGAAATAAAATTCTTAAATACGAGGAGTGTTTTTATGATAAGATTTAAGTTGATTTTGTTTATATCATGTTTTTCATTGTTGGTATTTTATGCGAATGCCCAAGATAAAAATGCGAACATTCCAGTTCAGCAAAAGATAGTATCCCCAGATGATGTAAATGAAATTAATCCGGCAATTGCTAAAGAAGAAATGCTTTTAGGAGCCATGACAAAAGCTCTTCCGCTTTTCAGCGAATTTGTTGCCTATTTGAAAAGAACTTCTTCAAATATATCCCTGTATATTTCTGATGAGGACAGGAATAACGGAGTAAATCCACTTGTTGTTTTCAATAAGGATGGGATCGGTTATAAATTCCTGGTGGACAACAATGGTTATGGGGCAAAGACGGTGGTTAGCGGGACGACAGGGGAAGATATTGATTGCAGGGATGTTAATACGCAAATAATTTCATTATGTAAGTTACTTGTTGATGAACAGAGATTTGACGAGGCGAATCAACTCATTGACAGATTTCTTAACGAATATAGGAAGAATGTTAAGGATATTGAGAACAATTATAAAACGGAATTTGAAAGTGTCAAGGTTTATATTGCTGTTGCCGGGTTGAAGAAGAGGACCGTAAGTTTTATTGAAGACAATGCGAGACAGGCCTCCTCGGAAAAAAAATATGACAAAGCGATAGTTTTAGCTAATGCCGCTCAAAAAATTAACACAAGCGCAATTGAACAGGCCAGGAAATTCAGGGCAGAGTGTAAAACGGATCCGCTCGGCACAAAAAAGCTTGATGGCTTGATTAATGAAGAATTGAGAAAAACAGAAAATCTCCAAGGATTTGAAAAAGACTGTAAAGCTCGTATTGGCTCTGATAAATTTGAAAAGGATACGGATTTTTCGGCTTTTGATCCTGAAAGACCTCTAAGACAGTCGGAGATAGGGGTTTCCCTTGCTCAGGCAAAAGTTTTGATTGACAATGAAGACTATGTTCGCGCAAGAGATGCTCTTGAAAAAGTGCTTGTAAGGGATCCTTATAATGAAAAGGCAACCCAAATCCTGCAGATTGTCTATGACAAGTTATATCAGGCGGGGAAAAACAGAAGGATTAATGAGGAACGCGAAATAATCGCAGAAAACAGGTGGAATTGGAATCAGGCTGTTCTTCCTACTCCTGCCATTAAGCCTGCACAGGGCAATGCCGTTGCTGTTGAAAAATCGGAACTTTCAGACAAGCTTTCAGAAATTATAATTGACCAAGTTGAGTTTGAAGACGCAACAATTCCATCCGTGGTTTCCCTTCTGACTCAGAGGAGTAAGGAACTTGATCCTTCTCCAAATAAGACAGGAGTAAATATCCTTCTCAGACTTACAGCTGAACAGGTGATTAACACTCCTAGGATAACAATGATCCTTGATGGAATGCCACTTGGTGAAGTAATAAGATATATATGCCAGCAGGCTGCGCTGAAATACCGGATAGAAGATAGAGCCGTCATTATAAGCTCTGAAATTACCGATATTATGGAAACAAGATTCTTCAAAGTTCGCGCTGCCATGATAAACAACATAGCTCCATCTGCTATTACAGAAGATACGGGTGGTGGTTTTGCTACAGGTGGAGGAGGAGGCGCTGTTGATCTCGCCTCGACATTGTCTGATAAGGGAACCGGTGCAGCTACCGTGAAAACACCACTTTCCAGCCAGGCGCTTAAGGATTATTTCAGCCAGCGGGGTGTCAATTTTATGGATGCTGGCACTGCCATCGCATATGACAGGCGCGGTGGAAAACTTGTTGTTAAAAATACGCCCGAGAATCTGAGGCGGCTTGAAGCTCTCTTGAGGGATCTTGATATCGAGACACCGTTGGTTCTTATTGAAGCCAAATTTGTTGAGCTCACTCAGCTTGATACGGAGGAGATGGGATTTGAGTGGATGCTAAATAAGACAACAAACGGACAACCTAATGGGGATTGGACTACGTTCAGTTCTGGAGGTGTTATTCCGGGTGTAACTGGTGGCAATGGAGTACCCGTGCCTCCGAGCTCATCCACAATGATGGGGCCGTATATCCCTGGCGATAAAATCATAAATAACCTTAAGGTCCCACAATCTGGCGCATTCCCTGGATTTGGAAAAAACAATAAACTCTATCTTGACGTTATAGTTCATGCCATGGACCGGAGCGGGAAAGCTGAAATACTTTCGGCTCCAAAAGTAATAGCAACAAGCGGACAACCCGCTCTTATAAGAATGGTTCGTCTAGAGTATTTCCCAACATCATGGACTGCTCCGGAGGTGACTGTTGGCGATAATCTCATTCAAGTTACCCCCTCCTATCCTGAATTGGGAGAAGCCACAGATCTTGGAATAAGGCTTGAAGTTACTGCCACTGTCAGTCCCAATAATTATACAATTTCCCTTAACCTCCATCCTCAGATAAGGGAACAGGTTGATTGGACGAACTACAGTTATACAATCTCTGTCACCAATACCATAATCGGTGGCGGACCTCCAATGACGGTGCCTGCAACTCTTAAGATGCCGGTTATGTCTCTTAGGGATGTTACCACCAATGTCAAAGTTTATGACGGGGAGACGCTTATTCTCGGAGGAATGATAAGGGATGATATTCAAAAGTTAGATGATAGGCTTTCAGGTATTGGTGATGTTCCTCTTATAGGACGTCTCTTTAGGACGCAGAATGAGAGAAGTGAAAAGCAAAATCTCCTGATTTTCGTTACTGCAAGGCTTGTTAATCCCGATGGAATACCTGTCCGAATGGGTGAAACAAGAGGACTTCCTGATTTCCGCAGATAAGGTAAATTTAAAATTTAATTCATATATCGGAGGATATAATGTTTAAGAGGAAATATACTGAAGTCACATCTGGGCTTATTGCCCTGACTTTGCTCTTTTGTTTTTCAGGAAAACTTTATACACAAGTGGTTCCTGTGGAGGACGGTAAGAATGATTTGGCTAAGGAGAATGCGGTTAAAAATGAATCAGAGCTGAGAGCCGATTTGATCGCTGAACAGGCAAGGACCGCCTTTGAAAAAGATGATTATCAGAATGCAAGGGATTTATATCTTCAGGCTAAGGAAATAATGGTTAAAAATCTAGGCCCAGGAGAGCATAACAATAAAAGAATCCAAAGCATAAATGAAGCGCTTGCCGCTGTTTACCAGTACTGGGCGGAGAATCTCGTGGGAAGAGCTGACACCGTTGAAAAAATGGGTAAGGATCCTCAGGCTGCTTGTAATGAGGCTATAGAAAAATGCGATATGGCTATTAAGGAGTGCGATGAAGCAGTTAAAAGTCTTTCATCCACACCTAAAATGGAAAATCTCATAAAAAGATTTAACGCCATAAGCAAAAGACTTCTTGCCATGAGGGATAGATTGGTTATCCGGAAAGATTCGCTCAAATACACATATGAAACTTCCGAAAAATTTGTTGATCCGAAGAAAGATGACAGGCTCTACAATATAGATGTTTTGTTTGAACAGGGCAGGAAGTTTTATAATGACAGGCAGTATGACAAGGCAAGAGATAAATTTGAGGAAATACTTGTAATAAATCCGTATCATGTAAAGGCGATCCAGTATATAAAACAGATAAGCGGAGAGCTATATAAAGAAGGTGATCGCAGATATGAACTTATGCATCGTGAGAGAATAACAGAGGTTGAATGGAAATATTCACCTCCTATTATTCCGCGAACTCTTTCCGGAAATAAGGAAATCACAGGAAAGGATCCAATTCTAAAAGATGAAGGAACGAGTTCAATTCAGAAAAAACTCAATGATATTTTAATTGACCACATAGAATTTGAAGATGTGACAATTCCAACTGTTGTCAAATATTTGAAGAATCGTAGCAGAGAACTTGATCCTGAAAAACAGGGGGTAAATATACTCCTGCGTTTAAATACTGGTGAAAAGGCAGCGGCTGCAGCACCAGCAACACCCCCTGCTGGACGCGCTGGCGCACCTGAAAATGCGCCTGAGGCTGCCGAAGGCGCCGCTGCTCCTGCTGCATCTCCTGCGGGTGACGTGCCCACTATCACAATGCTTGTTGATGATATTCCCCTAGGAGATGCCATCAGGTATATATGCAGAGGTGCAAACCTCAAATACAGGATTGAAAGATTTGCCGTTGTCATTGCCGCGCAGGATATACCTCTCGATGAGCTTGAAACACGCATCTATCCTGTTGAAAAAGAAGCGTTCTCAGAGCTTGGAGTCGCCCCTGCTGCGGGTGGCGGAAGAGGCGCAGCTGGAGGAGCTGCCGGAGCCGCCGCCGGAGCTGCTGCTGCCGGAACTGAAATTGAAGCTTATTTCCGTACGAGGGGTATTTCGTTCCCTGAAGGTGCCAAGATTGTCTTTGACAGCCGCATAAGTCGTCTTATAGCCACAAACACCCCGGATAACCTGACAAAAATAGAGGATATTATTCATGAACTGAATGTTGTTGACCCGCAGGTCCTAATTGAAGCAAAGTTTGTTGAAGTCTCTCAACATGATATTGATTCACTTGGTGTTGAATGGCTTGTAAGCAAACCGTCTGCATCAATTCCTAATAACAGTAAAAGTAAACTTTCGTTTGATCAGAACGACCCTATTAATCGTTTTGGCGTAACAAGTGTTACAGGCCAGGATGATACCCTTTTTAACATTACGCATCACACCAGCCAAGGAATCACATACCAGGCTCTTGTTCATGCCCTTAACAAGTCTACTACAGGGGATGTGCTTTCAACTCCGCGTGTGACTACGCAGAACGGTCAGGAAGCTACAATAAGAATGGTTCGCGAAGAATATTACCCGACAAGTTGGACGGAGGCTACATTTACGCAATCTGGTTCATACGCTGTTTTCACACCTTCAGCTCCGGAGCTTTCTGATCCGACTGAAATAGGTGTAAGGCTTACCGTTACCCCAACAGTCGACTCAGACCGTTATACAATTTCTCTTGATATGGTTCCTATTGTCCAGTCTTTTCTTGGGTGGACTGATTACAGCTATACTTTTACCCCACTTGGCATCGGGGCGGTTCCAATCACAAATGTTATAAGGATGCCAATTTTTGAAGTAAGAACAGTAGAAACAAAACTTGTTGTATATGATGGCGAGACAATTGTGATGGGTGGAGCAATCAAGGATACCAGCGGTTTTATCGATGACAGAATTCCGGTGCTTGGTGACATACCGCTTTTTGGTGCGCTTTTTAGATCCCAGGCGCAGAACCGAGTAAAGCGAAATCTTCTCATATTTGTTACCGCAAGGCTTGTAAATCCAGATGGGTCTCCATTGCGTGAACGTGAAATAAGAGGATTGCCACCGTTTAGAAGGTAGTTTAGGTGGTTCCAAAAAGAATCAGGAAGAAAATTGCATTTGAAAATAAAACTCAAGCCCTAAAAAGCTTGAGTTTTTTATTTGTTATCAATTACGGCAAATGTGATTTCGGATTTTGAAACAATCTTATCTTCAACATAAATAAAACCTTCACCGCGCCCGAATCTGGAACTGCCTTCAGGAACGTCAACTTCAATTCTCAGTTGGTCTCCAGGCGTGACCGGGTGGAAGTATTCTGCATTGTCAATGGCCATGAAATACGCGATCTTTCCTCTGTTTTCAGGTCTTTCAAGAACCATTACACATCCGCTCTGCGCTATTATTTCAGCGTGAATGGCACCGGGAAGTACAGCATAATCAGAGGAATAACCGCGGAAGAATGGCTCGGTGCCAGTTACATTTTTTATTGCGATAACGTGGGCACCGGTTACAGATACAATGTAATCAACAAGTAAAAACGGGTATCTGTGAGGAATTATAGACATGATTTTACCGACATCCATTGCAACTTCAGCGTTTTTATCAAATTGAGTGAACAGTTTGGGCATAGTATCTTTGACTTTCTTTGGCCTGACTGAAAGTATGAGATTTGCCTGGCATACAAGCCCTGAATTTGTATAATTAGCCGCACTTATATCAGCCTCGGTACCAGTTACATTCTTGATTTCTATTTCAATTCTTAAGCGGTCTCCTGGAACTGCGGGTTTTCTGAATTTTACCTTTTTCATCCCTTTTATATATATTTCTTCATCAGGTTTAGGGTTAAACAGTTTTTCAACAGCTATTTCTGCAACCTGTTCCATCGCTTCCACATGTAAAACGCCTGGAAGTATTGGATGTCCGGGGAAGTGTCCTTGAAATACGGCTTCATTTATGGAAAGGTTCTTCACTCCTATATACTTTTTTTCGCTTTCAATAAATACCCTGTCAACCAAAAGAAAAGGATGTCGATAATGAAGAGACTCTTGTATTTTCTCGAAGCACAGTATTTGCTCAGACATATGATATTACCTCTTTTTTTTATAACAGTTTGTAGCTATACTATAATCCAAATAAACAAAACGTAAAATGACACAACTTAAACATAAACTCAAATATGGAAAATTCTTTGAAGTTAAAGAAAAAAATTAAAATAATTGTTGTCCTTGGTCCCACCGCGACAGGGAAGACTAAGCTTGCCGTACACCTTGCACTGAAATACAATGGCGAGATAATAAGCGCTGATTCAAGACAGGTTTACCGGAGGTTGAACATAGGCAGCGGCAAAGATATTGATGAGTATGGAAGAGTGCCGTATCACTTGATTGATATCGTCAGCCCTTCCGAAGAATATAATCTTATGCGGTTCCGCAATGATGTCCCTGGAATTATACTTGAAATTGACTCGCGGGGCCATATTCCTATAATCGCAGGTGGTAGTGCATTGTATATCAACTCAATCCTTTCAGAGTACAGCCTAAGGGGAGGTGCTCCTGATCCGGATTTAAGAGAATCATTGGGGCGCCTACAGACAACAGAGATTTTTGGGATGCTTAAATATGAATCTGAAGATGCTTGTTCGAGTATTACAACGAATGATCAAAATAACAGGAACAGGGTTATAAGATATTTGGAGAGGATTAAAAACAACAGAATGGAGGCGGAACCTTTTTCTTTCAATCCAGAGTACCTTCTTATAGGAGTCTTCTTTAACAGGCGTGATGTCCATTCAAGGATAGTTGAAAGACTTGATCTCCGTATAGAGAATGGCATGCTTACAGAAGTAGAGAATCTTCATAATGATGGAATTTCTTGGGAAAGGCTGGAGTTTTTTGGGCTTGAGTACAGGTATGTTTCCTATTATTTGCAGGGGAAGCTCTCATTTGCGGAAATGAGAAAAAAACTTCTTGAAAAAATCAGGCAATTTGCAAAAAGGCAGGATATCTGGTTCAGGAAGATGGAAAGAGAGGGGAAACGCATATACTGGGTCAAAGGAGGGGATGTCTCTCAGGCTGACGCCCTTACTGATGCCTTCCTGAAAAGCCTGGAAATGCCCGAACCTGAAATAAAGATCTCTGAAATTTACTATGGGAAGAAATCTTCATGATCTTAAACATATGGACAGATAATTTATTTTATTATGTTTGAAATAGAATTGTTTTCGATTATGTTACTCTCAACTTAAGAGAGATTTGTAAATATGGCTTCTGATAAGACATCTAAAACTAAACCTACGATTCTTATAGTGGACGACGATGATCTGCTACGGAATTTTTATTCACGAGTGCTTACTGCTGAAGGATATAATCCTGTCTGTGCAACCAATGGAGACGAGGCTATAAATGTGCTTGAAAAAGGAGACGCGGATATTAAACTAAGCATAATAGACCTACTGATGCCCGTCAGAACGGGATGGGAGCTGATTCAGTACATGAAGAAGAGTGAAAAATACAAAGAAGTCCCCATAATTGCAATTACTGGGCTTGCAGCTTCTTTTGATGAATTTGAGAAAGTTAAGAGTACATGCCAGGCTGTTATGCACAAGGGTGATTTTGATTTGAACAAGTTTAAAGATACAATAAAACTGCATTTGAAAAAATAAATCCCAAATGTTTTCTTATACTCATCCCACAATTGAAACCATATCCTTCCTTTTGATTGATATGCAGGAGAAGCTTCTTGCCGCAATGGATCCTCTGGATACTGAAAAAATCCTCATAAGGCAGAAAATAATGCTGAATTTGGCCAAGGAACTCAATATACCGGTAATAGTTACAGAACAATATTCCAAAGGGCTTGGTAAAACTGTTTCCGACCTAGCTGTTCTTTTCAAGGAAGAATGGGCGGTTTTAGATAAAACTTCCTTCTCCTGTTTTGGAGATATTAATTTTCGCAGGGAGATTGAGAGGAAACCTTGCAAATCACTGGTTTTAATGGGCGTTGAAACCCACGTCTGCATTCAGCAGACTGCAGTTGATGCGCTGGCAAGAGGTTTCCAGGTTTTTCTTATTGCAGATGCTGTAAATTCAAGAAGACAGGATGATGCGGCGCTTGCAATTGATTTTATGAGGGGAGTCAATGTTCATGTGACCAGTTCTGAATCTTTAATCTTTTCGCTGCTTAAGGATGCCGATCACCCTGCATTCAAGAAAGTGGTGAGTTTACTTAAATAAAAATTAGTTGATCTTCTTTGTTTTCATCTTTTATAATGACAATCCTTGACTTTTAATTAAAGATAAGTATTATAAGCGCCGTTTGTCATAAAGCGTCCCCATCGTCTAGAGGCCTAGGACACCAGGTTTTCATCCTGGCGACACCGGTTCGAATCCGGTTGGGGACGCCATCTTATCATCCTCCAAGATATGCCCTGATTATATGTGGGTTTTTCAACAGCTTTTCCGTGTCATCCGAGTCTATCGTTATTTTTCCGTTTTCAAGTACATATGCCCTGTCAGAATGTAAAAGCGCTTCATTTGCGTTTTGTTCGACAAGCAAGATTGTCACATTCTCCTCCCTGTTTATCTTCCTGATGATATGAAATATCTGGTCGATCAGCATTGGTGCGAGCCCGAGGCTGGGTTCATCAAGCAGCAGCAGTTTTGGGGAAGACATAAGGGCTCTGGCTACGGCAAGCATTTGCTGTTCTCCGCCTGATAACGTTCCTCCTTTTTGGTTTCTGCGTTCAGCGAGCAATGGAAAATAACCCAATGCCTTATCAAGATTGTTTTTAATGGAATCTTTATTTTTCAAAGAGTAGGCTCCAAGCTGGAGATTCTCCATTACCGTGAGTTCAAAAAATATCTTTCTGCCTTCTGGACAGTGGGCGACTCCTTTTTGAACGATATTTTCAGGCCTGTCCCAAGTAATGTCTATTGAGTTGAAAATAATTTGTCCGGATTTTACCTGGATCAGGCGGCTTACCGCGTTGAGAAGTGAAGTTTTTCCTGAGCCATTGGCTCCAAGAAGAGCCACAATCTCTCCTTCATTCAAATGAAGGGAAACATTTTTCAAGGCTTCCACCGCGCCATAGTTCACGCATGCATTTTTAATTTCCAGAATCATTTGCTGTCGGCTTTCCCTGTTCCAAGATACGCTTCTATGACATCGTTGTTGTTTTTCACTTCTTCAGGCGTGCCCTGCGCAATTAACTTTCCGAAATTCAAAACAATAACCCGTTCACACAGATTCATCACCAGGTTCATGTCGTGTTCAATCAGAAGTATTGAAATACGGAAATCATCCCTGATTTTCCTTATTAAATCAGTAAGCTCGGAAGTTTCCCTCGGATTAAGCCCTGCCGCAGGTTCATCGAGCAGCAGAAGGGTCGCCTCGGTGGCAAGCGCCCTGGCTATCTCGAGTTTCCTCCTCTTCCCGTAGGGCAGGGATGATGCGAGTTCGAATGCCGCCCCTTCCAGGCCGAAGACACGCAGGAATTCAAATGATTTCTCTGTGATCTCTTTTTCAACGGAAAAATATTTCGGAAGCCTCAGAGATGCATCAATGATATTGTAAGTTATGTGCCTGTGGTAGGCGATTTTTATATTTTCCAGAACTGTGAGATAATCAAGGAGCCTGATGTTCTGAAATGTCCTGGCTATTCCCATCTTTGAAATCTCATGAGGGGCTTTGCCGACAATATAATCCCTTTCAAAATATATTTTTCCGGAATCCGGATTTTCCATTCCTGTTATAAGGTTGAAAACCGTGGTTTTTCCTGCCCCGTTTGGTCCGATGATCCCGACAATCTCGCCACTGTCCATATCCATGGAAAAATTGTCCACAGCCTGAAGTCCGCCGAATCTCTTGCAGACTCCCTCGGCATAAAACTGTTTGAACTCTTTTTGTATTATATCCAGTTCCTGCATAATGATTCTCAATGTTGTTTAACTGATTTGTCTTGTCTTTGTTTCAGTATTTTTCCAAGCCAGGCCGGCTTTTCCTTCATTCCGAAAATCCCGTTCGGGGCAAGGCGTATTAAAATAATAAGAAGAATTGCATATATTAGCTGCTGGTGTTCTCCAAGCCGATACCCGCTGATTTCAATATGTCTTAAAATATGCGGCATTATGCCCAGGACTATCGCCCCTGCAACTGCTCCGCTGAAGGATCCTAGTCCGCCAAGCACAATCATGAGAAGTATCTCGATGCTGCACAGGAGATTGAACTTGCCGGGTGCAATGCTGAGCTCCATATGAAAGAACAGCACGCCCGCGAACCCGGCCGTGACAGCGCTGACTATAAAGGCTGTCATTTTATATTTTGACAGGTTTATCCCCATCGCCTGGGCCGCTATTTCATCTTCCCGTATGCACATCATTGCCCGTCCAAATGAAGAGCGTTTTATGTTGACCAATAGAATCCAGACAATTGCGACGAAAAACCAGATAACCCACCATTTTGCGAAATTCGCAGAATAATCGGGGAAGTTTGGCCAGACATCTCCTGGAAATTCAGTGAATTTTATTCCGGTTGCACCGCCGATTGTTTCATCGGGAAACATTTTTCCGCCGGGGAACTGGAGGTTAACAAGCACGAGTCTTGTGATTTCCCCGAATCCGAGTGTTGCAATCGCAAGATAATCTCCGCGGAGGCGGAGGCATGGCAGCCCGATGATTATCGAAGCTATTCCTGCGGCTGTCATACCGGCTGCAGCGCAAATGAAGAAATTCAAGAAACCGAGTTCGGGAACGGTAAAGTAAATGGCAGTCAATCCTGCTGCATAAGCGCCTATCGCATAAAACCCCGCCTGCCCGAGCTGAAGAAGCCCGGTAAGCCCGCAAATCACATTCAGTGACAGCGCCAGGATTGCAAGTATCCCGATTTGACCCAAAGCTGATTGGATTTCTATGAATGACATGGGTTATAATTTCTCCCTTGCCGTTTTTCCGAGAATTCCCTGTGGTTTTAAGACAAGTACCAGGATGAGGACCATAAAGGCTGCAATATCCTTATATCCAGTGGGGATGCCACACCAAACAACCATGTTTTCTATTACTCCGATTATGAATCCGCCAATTACCGCGCCAGGAATGGAGCCTATGCCGCCGAGGACAGCAGCGATAAATGCCTTAAGCCCCGGCATGAATCCCATCATCGGCTCAATCAAACTCTGAACACCGACAAGTGTTCCCGCGATTCCGGCCATGAACCCGCCAAGCATGAAGGCTTTTCGGATTACCGAGTCGACATTTATTCCCATGAGTGCGGCCGCTTCCGCGTCCTGGCTCACAGCTCGCATCGCCCGTCCGAACTTTGTTTTCATTATGATGTACCAGAGAATCAGTGTCAGGATGAGTGTCACCGGGATATATACAAACTGGATTATTTTAATTCCGCTTCCTCCGATATTTACGGACCTCTGGCAGATTTCACCTATCGACCCAGTCTTGTCGGACGAATACTGGAGCGGATTCGCCTTGTTTATGAAGGATGCCGCGTTCTGCAGAAAAAAAGATACGCCTATTGCTGTCAGCAAAGCGGCGAGCCTTCCGGATTTCCTGATGGGTTTATATGCCACCCGTTCAGTAATAACCGCAATAAGGACTCCTGCAACGGAAGAGCTCAATATGATTATCGTGAGAGTCATGTATACGGGAAGTGTCGAGGGCAATATGAGATAAATCCCAAATCCGGCATATGCGCCGACCATGTAAAACTCACCATGCGCAAAATTGATGAGTTTTATTATTCCGTAGACAAGCGTGTATCCAAGGGCGATCAGCGCGTAAATTGCGCCAATGCACAACCCACTGGTCAGAAAAAACAAAAAGTCATTCATCATCTTCTTTCACGAAATTCTCGGTCGTATTTAACAATACTAATTCCCGTTTTGGCATGGCAATATCCCCTAGACGAAAATTATGGGTTAACAGTAGCCTTGTATTTCGCCACGTACTTGTCGCCTTCCCTTGTGATTCCCAGTATCACTGCATTTTTTTCGACATCGCCGTCTGAAGTTACCGTCATCTTTCCGGTCACAACCTCAAGATCCTTTATTGCGTGGAGCCCGTCTTTAACCGCTTCAGGTGTTGTTCCTTTTTTCAGCGCTTCGGCAAGCATTGATACGGAATCATATCCGAGGGCCGCAAATGTGCCCGGTTTGTCATTATATGTTTTTTCAAATGAAGTCACGAAATTCCTGACAGCATCCCTGCTGTCCTCCCTTGCGAAGGCGCCGACTATGAAACATCCTTCAATGTTGTTGCCGGACCCGTTTATGACCGCTTCATTGTCCCAGCCGTCTGCACCGCAGAGTCTCGCGTCAATACCGATTACTTTCGCCTGTTTGATTATAAGAGGAAGTTCCGGCGGATATCCGGGAACAAAGATTGCCTGTGCCGCGCTTTCCTTGATTTTCTTCAGTTGCGCCCCGAATTCTGTGTCTTTCTGCTGATATCCTTCCTGTGCAATTATTTTCCCGCCTGCGGCTTCAAACGCCTTTTTGAAACTCTCGCTGAGCCCTTTTGAATAGTCGCTGTTCATGTCGACAAGGATAGCGGCTGTCTTATAGCCTTTCTCCTTGATTGCGAAGTTCGCAGCTATTTTCCCCTGAAAAGAATCGTTGAAGCAGGTCCTGAACATATAGGGGTTCCTCAATGTGACTTTGTCATTTGTCGCTGTTGGCGAAATAACAGGGACTTTCAGTTCGGCGGCGTCCCGTCTTACCGCTATCGCGTTAGTACTTGTAATCGGGCCGATGACAGTCACAACCCTGTCGCTGCCTGCAAGCTTTTTGTAGGCGTTCTTTGTTTCAGTCTGATCCCCCTTGTTGTCTTCTATGATCAGAATTATTTTATTCCCGGCGATTCCACCGGCGGAGTTGATTTCGTCAGCTTTGAGTTTGATTCCGTCAAGCGTGGCTATGCCGTACGATGCGAGATTCCCTGAAAGCGCAAGATTTACACCGACCTTGATCTCTTCGCCTGTTCCGACTCCGCAAAATCCGGACATAAAAAGAGCAAGCATTAATGTTTTCATGTATTTCATTCTCTCACCTCAATTTTTAATTCGATGTTCAAAGTTCGATGTTGAATGTTGGATGTTCAAATTAATTCAGTCTGCTTTTGTATACTCTGTCGCGGCCCGCATGGACTTGACAAAATTCTTTATTTGCTTCAAAGTCCCCTTTCCATTCGCCAGAGCCTCAACCTTTCTCACGATTGCGCTTCCGACCACCACTCCGTCAACACCGGTTGAAGATGCGGCCTTAACATGTTCTGGAGTTGAAATCCCGAATCCCACGACCACGGGCAGATCGGTGTGTTTCTTTATTTCAGCTATGGTTTCTGCGAAGTTCGCAGAGAACGAGCTGCCTTCGCCGGTAACGCCTTCGCGCGAGACATAATAGATGAAAGCCCCGGCTCTTTCCGCCAGGATCCTGATTCTATCTTTCGGAGTTGTCGGAGCGATGAGGCTGACTGTCGCGAGTCCGGACTGAGCAATTGTCTTCCTGAATTCGGAATCCTCCTCCGGTGGCAGATCTAGAGGCAGTATTGCATCAACTCCCGATGCAACGGCCCTGCTGCAGAATTTCTTGAAATCACCTGAATAGGCGATCGGGTTCATGTATGTGAAAAGGACTATTGGCAAATTCTTATGCTTTTTGCGGATTTCGCAGGCTTGGTCCAGGACTTTTATTGATGTCATTCCAGACTTCAGTGCCCTTTCCGATGCGAGCTGGTTGGCCTCTCCGTCGGCAAGGGGATCTGAGAACGGCACACCTAGTTCGAGTATGTCAACGCCAGCTTCCGCCAGTGCGTTAGCTACTTTTATTGAAGTTTCAAAATCAGGATCTCCAGCTGTTATATACGCCACAAACGCGGCGCGGTTCTGTGATTTGCAAATGTCGAATATTGAGTTAATCCTGTTTTTCATATTTATGTTTTAAGCCTTTCCTTGATCTTTTCTGCGATTTCATCCCGTTTGGCGTCGCTTTCGTACCTCAGCTGTCTCCAGCCCCAGTGGAATCCGTCTTCGACCCCGCGCGGAATCACATGAAGATGCGCATGCATCACAGCCTGCCCGGCGCATGCGCCTTCCGCAAGATGGAGATTGAACCCTTCAAGGTCAAGGACGCGTTTTGCGGCCACACCAAGCCTTGTCCCGACAGTCATCATCCTGCCTGCGACGTTCTCCGGAAGTGTCGCGATACTTGTGTGGTGTTCTTTAGGGATCACAAGAACGTGTCCGTAGTTGATTGGGGCAATATCAAGAAAGGCGAACACAAGTTCATCCTCGTAAAGCTTGGAAGACGGTATCTCCCCTGAAATAATCTTGCAGAAAACACAGTTTTTCATTGGAATCTCCCCTGTTAAGATAACGGCGTATGAATTCGCCTACTACTAACGAATTATTGCTTAGGAGCGCATGTTTGTCGTATTGCAATTTATTGCGCGTTATTCAATTTTGTAATAAAGACTTAAATGAGCTTAAATCAAGGGGGGATTTAAACCGGATCCGCAGTGTTGATAAATTTATCTTAAAGGAAATCATGATTAACCGCAAAGGCATCTGACTTCGCCAAGAAGCTACGCCGGGGCAGGCAGAGGCACAGAGGTATTTTAAAGATTAGCAATATAAAACTCTGTGTCTTTGTGTCTCTGTGGTTATTTTTTCTCCTGCGTGTTTCGCAGTTCGGACATTTTTATCGGTGTGAATGACCTCTTTGTGTTTTCACGCTTCAACGGATCAAGGGAAAGATATTTCCATCTGGAGAAAACAAAATCGTGCGGAAGATAATTTTCGAGCCAGCCGTGGGTCAGCAGGTATGAAGTCGGAAAGCTTTCAAATATCCATGGGCATTGTTCAGTTAGGTAAACAGACATTTTTCTGTATTTCTCCGTGCGTTCGGGGCTGTCCGGCATAAAGAGTGTTTCCTCGTACATCTTGTTGAATACGGGATCATTGTAGCAGACCCTGTTGCAGCTTCCGGAATTCGGCCCGTAGAAAAGCTGGAGGAAATTTTCCGCGTCGGGATAATCTCCCACCCAGGAAAAGCGGAAAAGCTGAACCTGCCCCTCTTTGAGTTTCTGAAAGAACCTCGGCCTGTTGTTCAGGACAGGTTTTACCTCTATCCCGATTTTCTTCATGTCATCCCTCATGAGTTCGGCAAGCTGCCGGTAGAACGGGGAGGTGTCTCCGAGGTCAAAAGAAAGCTCAAGAGGTTTTCCGGTTTCAGGATTTATCCCTCCTGGGAATCCGGCTTTTGCCAAATATCCCTTTGCTTTTTCCAGGTCGTATCTCGAATAAGGATTTATATAATTGCTGTCATATCCCGGAACGCCCGGCGGAATCGGTCCGTTGCCAGGAATCAGGGAATAATTTGAATATTTGACACGGATGTCGACATTGTATGCGAGACTTATCGCCTTTCGCAAATCCAGGTTTTTTGAGAGAAGGGTGTCTGTGAGGCTGAATCCGACATAATTGATCTGGAAGTCGGGCATCCTCAACAGTTGGATTCCTCGGTTTTTCAGGGCAGGGGCCAGAACCCCGCCGCTTGTCATTACAGCTTCAAAATTGTCCTTGTCCAGGGAGCTTAAATCCAGTTCGCCCTGGAGGAAGAGGAGCCATCCTGAAATAGGTTGTTTCACAAGATAGCATATGACGCGGTCGAGAAGGGGGAGTGTACGCTTCCTGTCGGCGGGGTTTTCCGCATTTGTGAAATATTCGGTCCGGAAATCCGGATTTTTCACAAGCACTATTTTATAATCCCTCTGCCACTCGACAAGGCTGAACGGTCCTGAACCTGCAATGTTTTCAGAAAGATCGTTTTTATAGGATTCTGCGGCTTTCCTTGAAACCACTGCGGAATATGACATTGCGAGCATGTAGAGGAGGCGCGGATCCGGCTTTTTCAGGTGAATTGCGAAGTTCGCATCGTCTATTATCTCTAACCCCTCGCAACCGTCATTGTAAGGTGCCATGTCTCCCGGTTTCAGCTTTGAGGTTTTCTCATAGAATTCATCCACCCCTTTGACTTTGTTCCTCAATAGCCAGAAGCCACTGGAATGGACACGTGCGTCCGCAAGTCTCAGAAGTGAAAAGACAACATCCTTAGAGGTGATCCTGCGCTCGTCCCTGCTTTTAAAACACGGGTTGTCCTGGAAGTAAAGATCCGGATTAAGTTTGAATTTATAGTTGAGGCTGTCGGCGCTGACTTCCGGCATCGACTGAAGCATTGAAGGAATGAGCTTGTACGGCCTTTCAACATAGTCATATTGGAGGAGCGTATCATAGAAGGACATGACCATCTGTGAGCTTGTGTAGTCCGATGCGAGCGCGGGATCGAGGGTGTTTATCTTTCCGCCGGCGTTGGTGTAAAGGACCCGTTCGGGACTTTCCTGCGTGGAAATCTCCTTCTTTCCGCAGGAGCAGAGAAAGAGGAGAAGGAAGATATGGATAGCTATTGAAAATACTTTCATCTGATTAGGAATTGTCCCTTCTGTCTTTTCTTATACGGTACAGCCGCTCGGTAAATCCGCCCTCATCTTCGAATTTATCTGCCTGATATTTTATCTGCCGGTCTAGCAGGCTGATTGCAATAGAGATCAGGACTAATGCTGCATTGGCGGCGATTTCGGGATAGGTGTTGGTCTTAATGGACTTAGTGGACGGAATGGACGTTGTGGAATCCCTGGAAGAATTTTCTTTTCCATTCTGTCCATCTCTTTTACACCTCTCGTGAACTTCCCGCACCCATTCCGCGACCTCGTCTGCTGTTTTGCAGCGACGTGCGATCAATTCCGCACGCAGCGGGTCTTCCTTATCCCATAATGCAAGATTCCTGTGCCTAAGAAAATCCTCAAAATCCAATTTCAGCTCTCCCAGGCTCGCCCTTGCGACATTTGTCAGTTTCAATTCGGTCTTCTTTGAAGTGGCCGATGCCAGACTTCCTTCGGCGATATTCTGTACTCCGCTCCTTGCCGCTTGAACCATCTGATCGTGGGTCCGGCTGCGCTTCTCGACATATTTGTCGCAAAATCTGACAGTCACATCATAGGAAAGTTGCGCAATTTGAAAACTCTTTAGTTTCCGGAACCCGCCATTCTTGGGAATCAGCGGTTCTTTATCATTTGCGATCTCCATTGTGTCCACCCTGTCCATATTTGTCCATAGAGGATTGCAGTAATTAGCCAGGAACACTAATAATAAATCCACCTGTTTTCAATTGAGTAATTTGAATAAAAATAAAAAATCCCTATCTTTGTAGGGACAATATAATAAATGGAGGTTTTTACATGCCGGCATTCGCTGTTTTTACGATATCCATAGTCAGCGCCCTGATCGGGGCGGGGATTGCATGGGTTTTCTTCAGATTGAAAAATCAGCATCTTGTTTCACTGGCGCAGTCGGAATCTGTCAGAGGGCTTGTTGCCATGGAGGAAAGGCTTAAGGCCGCTGAAAACCTGAATGTCGGATTCAGACGCGAGCTGGAAAAGGCGGAACAGATCCGTGAGGAACTTGAAAACCGGAAAATCCTGCTCGAAAAGAATATTTCAATGCTGGAGACTACCGTTCAGAAAGACCGGCAACAGACCGAGGAGAAGATAAAACTCCTCAACGAGGCGAAAGAAAACCTGACAACAGCATTCAAAAACCTCGCCAATGAGATTTTTGACGATAAAAGCAAGAAATTCAAAGAGCAGAACAAGGAAGGCCTTGATGCGCTGTTGAAGCCTCTCGGCGAAAAGATAAAGGACTTCGAGAAGAAGGTTTCAGACTCATACGGACAGGAAGCAAAGGAACGCCATGCCCTCAAGGGAGAGATTGAAAAACTCTGTGTCCGCAACGACCAGATCAGCGAAGCGGCTTCAAACCTCACCAAAGCCCTAAAAGGCGAATCCAAGGTCCAAGGTAACTGGGGGGAGCTAATCCTCGAAAGGCTTCTTGAAGATTCCGGACTTAAGAAAGGCATGGAATTTGAGGTGCAGGAAAGCCGTTCCTCTGAGGATGGAAACCGGCTGAGACCCGACGTGATTATCAATCTTCCCCAGAACAAGCATCTTGTCATTGATGCGAAAGTCTCACTCACCGCTTATGAGCTGTACTGCTCTGCCTCTGATGAAAAAGAAAAAGGAACCCGGCTCTCAGAACATATTTCGTCGGTAAGAAAGCACATAAAGGAGTTGAGCGACAAGAATTACCAGGGCATTCCCGGACTTCAGTCACCTGAATTTGTAATGATGTTCATGCCGATTGAATCGGCCTGCGCAATCGCCCTGCACAATGACAAGTCACTTTTTATAGAGGCGTTTGACAAGAACATTGTCATTGTCACGCCGATGACACTTCTTGCGGCCCTCAAAATAATCTTCACCGTCTGGCAGTATGAGCGTCAGAACCAGAATGCGATGAGGATTGCCGAGGAGGCTGGCAAGCTTTATGATAAATTTGCCGGATTTTCCCTGGATCTGGTTGAGCTTGGAAGGAAAATAGATTCCCTGGGCAAGACTTACGAGGATGCGAAAAACAAGCTTTCCTCCGGCAAAGGCAACCTTATTTCCAGAGCCGAAAAAATAAGGGAGCTCGGCGCAAAGACTTCAAAATCCCTGCCTCCCGAATTGGTCTCCCTTTCCGAAGACGTGATTGATGTGGAAACAGACAAGTAACTCGGGCAACCTGCCCGAGAGTGGAAGGATAGGAAAGCATCGGGGTACTACCCCGAGCTACTTTTACAAATATAATTCCAATAGGAGAAGCATTAACGCGTTACTTTTATGGATATGCCTCTGACAACTTCATTTCGCAGGAGAAATCTTCCGCATTGGCGTGTGACTGGAAGACCTTATTTTGTTACCATACGCCTCAAGAACTCCATTCCTGCCGGAAAACTTGCCGAATTAAAAGCGGAGTATGAAAAGATTTCAATTGAACTCCAGGACGATGACGTATTATTTAATGTTTTTAAGAGGCGCTTTATGAAAATGGAAAGCATTCTTGATGCAGCAAAAGATAATCTTTATCTTTCTAATAAAGATGTTGCTGACATGATAATTAAGTCCACCGAATGGATGGAGATAAACTCAGGCTGGCGTATCCCTGCATCTGTGGTAATGCCAAATCATATCCATCTGTTCATGGTTGGGGAGACTGCCAAGAGGAGTTTGGACAAATGTTTGACGGGCTTCAAGGCGCATACTGCCAGGGAAGCCAACAAGATCCTTGGAAGGGAAGGTGCGTTCTGGTGTCCAGAGTGTTTCGACCATTGGTGTAGGACTCTGCAAAAGGAAGAGTCCGTCAAGGGTTATATCAAAAACAATCCCGTCAAGGCTGGCTTGGTGAAAAAATCAGAAGACTGGCCTTGGTTGAGGATTGTTAAGTAACTCGGATATTGAAGTAACTCGGGCAACCTGCACGAGATTTATTCTCTAGTGCCTCGGGATACCATCCCGGGACAGGTTTGTATATTGCCCCTCTTTAAGTAACTCGGGATACCATCCCGAGAGGAGTCGGAAGTGGATGGGAAGCATCGGGGTACTACCCCGAGCTACTTATAAGAAAACATTACTTCCGCCATATTCACTAAATTCCCCCCCCCTCACACGTTTGCAAATCTTCACAACAAATTCATATTACTACCTTGATTTCATGTAATGGATAATGGACAATGGATAATTGATAATGATCTTTTGAAACTGTTAACCAGTATTATCAATTCAACCAAACAAAGAATGAACCGATAAGCATTTTTCATTGTAAATTGTCCACTGTCAACGGTTATTTGATTTTAAGCGTGAATTATAGAAGATATTTATAAGTATTATTTTATTGCATAAAAAATATAACAATATTCATAATTTACTTTGAAAGTAAATTATGATATAATATATTATTGGATAAACAGAATATGGAATATGCCTTCAGTAATCAGCATCTTGTCGACTTATTCACGAAGGGTTCGAGCAAAAAATATAAGTTTGTTGACAGGGTGCTGGCAAGAAAGTTTGTTGAACGGGTAAACCGGATAGAATCAGCCAATACGATATATGATTTGCGTGAACCGCCTTCCATGGAATTCGAGAAACTCAAAGGATATGAGAAACGTTTTTCGATACGGATAGACAAGAAGCACCGGCTAGAGTTTGAAATTGAATTTGACAATGAAGAAAAGACCAGCGGAAAAGTCCTGGTTGTCGATGTAACCAAGCATTACGAGTGAGGGAAGATATGGGGAAATATAAACCATTTGTTGTTCTAGGACCGGGGGATTCCATTAAGGAAGAATTGGAATATTATGGCTGGGAACAGAAAGACCTGGCAGAGATAATGGGCAGGACTGAAAAAAACATCAGTCAGTTATTAACCAATAAAGCTCCTGTCACCTTTGAAACAGCCCTGCAGCTTAGCAAGATATTCAAGCAGACTCCGCAGTTCTGGCTGAACCTTGATGCGAACTATAGACAGAGAATGCAGGAAAATGCCACAATCAAGGCGACCGCCGCAAAGGCTCTGATTTACCGTTATATGCCTGTCCGCGAACTTCGCAAATATCTGGACTTGCCCCAGAAGGTAGACATCCTTGTTGCCGCAGTGTGTAAATTCTGGGATATTGATAAACCCGATTTCGGATTCCTTGAAAAACAAATCATTGCCAATTTCAGGAAGTCTGACGCCCATAGCAATTTCAATCCTTATTATGCCCTTTCCTGGCTTAAATTGATTCGTAACCATATTGCTGATATTAAGCTGAAATCGGAATATTCCGAGAAAAAGTTAAAGGCTCTTGCAAGAGAGATTCCTGTTTATACTGCAAGCGATAACGGGATAACTCAATTCATTGAAGCGTTAGAAGCCTGCGGTGTAATATTTGTACAGCTTGAGCATATGCCGCAGACCTATACCGACGGCGCATCTTTATGGCACGGCAAAACTCCTGTGATCGCTTATACTGCCAGATTTGACCGCAACGACAATTTCTGGTTTACCGTTGCACACGAAATCGGACATCTGCTTCTTCACAAGGATGATTCAAAATCTTTTTTCATTGACAGCCTAGATCATCTTGACTGCACTGACAAGAAAGAGGATGAGGCAAACAAATTCGCCGAGGAAGTGCTAAAAACAAAGCAGATTCTTGCAGCATTCAAAACAGTTCTGCGTCCATCGTCTGTTAAGATTCGGATTTTCGCCAAAGAACTTGGCGTGCATCCGGCGATAATCTCCGGCTGTCTTCAGCACCATGAAAAGGCTTCCTGGACCAGTTTCCACGATCTGAAAACGGATGCTCTTTCTCAAATTCCCGCGCGTGTCATCATTCCTAAAATAAACCAAAAAGGTGCATGAGAAAATGTTGAAAATAGTTTTTCAGTGGAGCTGGAGAATATAAAGGATTTTCAGGGGAAATTAGTGAGATCGAGAACGGGGTAAAGTCCATAGCAGATTCCGCTGAAAAAAGGCGATCCTGAAATTACTTCCACTGCTCATCAACATG
>CAZION010000035.1:0-50443 GCA_964540865.1 uncultured Victivallis sp. | reverse complement strand
GAAGTTGGAAGTTCGATGTTCAGTGTTCGATGTTCAAATTATTTAAAGTTGCGGCCCTTGGCCGCCTAATTTAATCAAGACACGCTAAAGCTGTGAACTCCAACTTAATCCTATCGCAGATACCGATCTCTGACGACTGACGACCAACGACTGCCCACTACCCCTCTCCTTATTTCTTCTCATTTCCTACCGCCGATAACTGATAACTGTTCCTCCTACAACTCGTGGGCGACCATGAATTGTCGGTAGAGGCGGGCGTATACGCCTCCGACTTTGATCAGGTGCTGGTGGTTGCCGCGTTCGACAATCTTCCCGTTTTCAAGTACGAGCACCATGTCGGCGTTTCTTATCGTGCTTAACCTGTGGGCGACAACAAAGCTTGTCCTTCCGGCAAGAAGTTTTGAAAGCGCGTTCTGCAGGCGTTCTTCCGTAATCGCATCAACCGAGCTTGTTGCCTCGTCCAGGATGAAAATCCTGGGGTTTGCGAGCATCGCACGGCTGAAACAGATGATCTGGCGCTGTCCCAGCGAGAGGCCGACCCCGTTTTCTCCGACCATGGTCCGGAAGCCGTCGGGCAGCGCCTCTATCAGGTCGAAACAGTCAATCTTACGTGCGGCTTCGTAGGCGTCCTCTTCTGTCGCTCCGGCTCTGCCGACAAGGATGTTTTCCATTACAGTGCCGGTGAAAAGGAAATTCACCTGCAGTACGATCCCGAGATGCCGGCGCAGCGAGTCGCTGTTTATTTCAAGTATGTCCCGCCCGTCAATCAGTATCTTGCCTTCTCGCGGAATATAAAATTTGGAGATGAGGTTTGTGATGGTTGTCTTTCCGCTTCCAGTCGAACCTACAAGCGCGATTGTCTGCCCCGGCTCCGCAGTGAAGTTTATATTGAAAAGCACTGGGCGCTCGGGTTTATACGCGAAGGTTACATCCTGGAATTCGACTTTCCCGTCAACTTTTTCAAGTTCTACGGCGGACTCGGAATCCTGCCAGTCGGGTTTGCTGTCGAGGAACTTGAATACCCGCTCCGCGCCAGCCATGGCCGTCAACGCCTGGTTGTACTGTCCGGCAAGTGTCTGTATGGGCGCGAAAAACATGTTTGACAGGAAAAAGAATTGGATGAAGCTCCCTATTGTCATATCATGATTCAGTACGCGCGAACCTCCGTATATCAGCAGGGCTGACAGGAAAATCTGGCTGTTGACATCAAGCAGCGGCAGGAATGTCGCCTCCGCACGTGTCACCTTCATGTTGTAGGTTGAATGGTCATATACAAGCTCGCGGAACATCTCTGAATTGAGATCCTGCCTCGCGTATCCCTGGATTATTTTTATGCCCTTGATGGACTCGACAACGGTTGCCGTAACACGGCTGAAACTTTCCTGCACTGCGCGATAGGCGTTGATCAGGCGCATCCTGAAATAGCGGTTCAGCCCCCAGATTATCGGTCCCATGGCGAGGACTACCAGAAACATTTTCCAGTCATACCATAGCATCAGGAGAGAAGCGGTGATCATGCTCACTCCCTGCACCAGGCTTACGAAAACAACCGTCTGTATCCCGTTTCTCACCGCATCCGCATCTGAAGTGTAAATGCTGATCAGCCTGCCAAGTTTCGTGCGGTTGAAGAATCCCATCGGCATTGAGAACATGTGCTCAAACAGGTCGCGGCGCAGGTCGTGGATCACCGACTCGCCTAGCTCTGAAGCGAGCCTCTGCCTGAAATGGAAACATATCAGTGTGAAAATTATGAATGCGAAAAAGCAGGAGACATACAGCATGGTCCCGTGGACATCATGCTTCATAATCGGACCGTTTATTATTATTCCTATGCCCCAGGTTATTACTGTGAGCTGGATGGCCCTCATGAGCACAAGCACGAAAAGGATATTCCTCTTTGCCGCGTATGGTTTGGAATATGAGAAGATACGGACGAAAATGCCGTAATCCAGAGGCTTCATGTCATGCTTCTGGTTGCGCTCGTACTCCTTTTTTATGAAGGAGATTTTCGCTTTTCCCTGTTTATTCTTGCTCATTGTGTTTCCCGTATTTTTTCATACTGAAAAAATATATATTCATTTCTATTCCCGGATTCTTTTACTCTTCTCTTAAACTTCCACAACTTCCAAATACTTGCTGTAGCCGCGTCACTCTGATGACGCGTCTTGAGAGAACGGCAGCAGAGTGGCGTTGCTACAACAAAACCAATCCTTACCTCGTCTGACTTCCGATCTTCAGCGACTGACGACTTTTCGCTGGTTGCCGTTCACTCCTTTGAAACTTGCCTTTGGAGTAGCTCGTGGCTTTAGCCCGAGAATCTTCGCGGTCTAAAGAGCCGCGTTACTATATTGGCAAAAGTTTCTTATTGATAAAACTGCGCCCTCCGCAGTCAGGCGCTGGTTACTGGTCACTGATTCCAGGTCACAAGCGACTGTTCACTGATTCCCGTCCTCCGACTGTATGATTGCACAGCGGCGGTAATGGCCCTTCTCCTTTATCAGATCTTCGTGTTTCCCTCGCTGGATGATCTTCCCGTGATGCATCACAAGTACGATATCGGCGCGCTTGAGCACGCTTATCCTGTGGGTGACCATGAATGTAGTCCTTCCCTTCATGGCGCTTTCGATGCCTTCAAAAATCTCTTTTTCAGTTTCAGAGTCGACTGCCGCCGTCGGATCGTCCAGGAGTAGTATCGGAGGTTCCAGTATGATTGAACGGGCTATCGCAAGCCTTTGTTTCTGCCCTCCGGATAGATCAGAACCCGACTCGCCGATTATTGTGTCGTATCCCTGCGGAAGCGCCGTAATGAAATCGTGGGCCGATGCGATTTTCGCAGCTTTCACAACCTCGTCACGTGTGGCATAGGGATGTCCGAATGAAATATTGGAGGCGATTGTGTTGCTGAAAAGAAAACTTTCCTGGAATACAATTCCAATCTGGCGGCGCAGATCGTCGAGGTCGTATTTGCGGACATCTTTCCCGTCGAGGAGGACGGCCCCCATTTTTACATCGTAAAAACGCGGAATCAGGCTCAGCAAGGTGCTCTTCCCGGAACCTGTAGTCCCGAGTATCCCGACAAACTGTCCCGGCTTGATATCGAAGTCAAGGTTGTCGAGAACCCTCTCTCCGGGGTCGTATTCAAAAGAGACCGACTTGAACGTCACCCCGCCTTGCGCCTTCTGCACCCTCAATGCGTTCTGCGGGCTGTAGATTTCCACCGGTGCGTCGAGTATTTCAAAGACACGGTGCGCCGCGGCAACACTCTGCTGGATGTTGTCTATGATGCCGGCCAACGTGTTCACCTGGGCCGAGAACCTCTGTAGAAGTCCGAGGAATACAATGAGTCCGGCGCCAAGCGGGAGTTCATCATGGATGACGAGATAGCCTCCGTATGCAAGAAGAATGACGATGTTCGCCTGCGTAAGAAGATCGATTGTGGGGTGGAAAAGACTTACAAACCAGAATATTTTCCCCTTATGGTCCCGGATGGCGCGATTGTCTTTTGCAAGCAGTTTCAGCTCCTCATTCTCCCTGGCGAACCCCTTCACCACATGGATTCCCTGGACACGCTCGACCATGTCGAGAATCATCTTGTCGTTGTTGTCCCTGTCCTTCGTGTAGGCGGCCTTGAGTTTCCTTGAAAAATAAGCCGAAACGATCCACATGAGAGGAACAGTCAACATGCAGAGCAATGTGAGTTTTACATTTATGAGCAGCATGTAGGAGACATATACGGCGAGGGAGATCAATATCACCACACCCTGTATTATCACTCCGTCGATGAACAGCCTTACCGACTGTACGTCTCCGGTTACACGGTTTATGAGCGTGCCGCTAGTCCTTGAATCAAAGAAGCCGAAGCTCAGCCTCTGCATTTTTTCATATATCTTCGCCCTCAGTTCGACAACAATACCCTGCTGGAGAAGCCTTACGATTGTCAC
Organism: uncultured Victivallis sp.; assembly: GCA_964540865.1. Lineage (GTDB taxonomy): Bacteria > Verrucomicrobiota > Lentisphaeria > Victivallales > GWF2-50-93 > GWF2-50-93. The sequence goes on along the minus strand of CAZION010000035.1, from coordinate 46,502 downwards.
GCTGTAGCGATATGTCAGGAAATATCTTGCGATCGCGAATGCGATATTCGCAACGGCAATTATGCAGAGCACTTTCATGGTGCTCCACCCTTCCGGCGGTTTGAATCCGAAAGGCCATACGGGGATTTTTGATTTCGTGTCGACAAGGTGCTGTATATAGTCAATGCCGACACCGATGAGGGAGAGGCCGAAGATTACGAACGCAAGGAGGAGGATCTGAAGAAGTATGGCCTTGATGCAGCCGGACCTGTACTGCCAGCTGAGCCTGAGTAGCCGGGTGAATATTTTCTTTTCCCCCCGGATTGGTTCTGTTTTATCATCTGTCATGGATTAGTTTTTTATATGATATTCAGCCTGGCCAATAGGTCGGATTCCATTTTCTGGAGTTCGAGTTTCAGTTTTTCTTTTTTTGACTTGCCTGCAGCATTTGGGTGTGAAGCCGCATGCACTTTCTTCAACTTGCCTGGAACCTTGGGATGTGGTGGTTCCGCAGGCGCATGGGAACCTGTATCGCGCGAGTCGGAGCCGCGTGAATCGTTGGAGTCCGGTACGCATTTAAGCTGGCGGGCTTTGAAGTCCACCTTGCTCAGATTCTGCATAAGGGCGTTTTCATTTCCGCCACCGGCTATTTCGAAGATGCTGGACTGCTCCATGATGCGGATGCGCCCGAGTTTCATCATCGGACCATGGGTAGCGCGGTTTATCAGACCGATCAGCAGAGGTACGGTGAGTCCGTTCAACTTGCCTACGTTGATTCGCAGCTTGCACATCGGGCCGAAGGATTCATGTGAAGGCCTGTTCCCCTCTCTCTGTCCGCCACGGTCGTTGCGGTCCCTGCCAGACCTGTCGTCGCGGTGTCCATGTCCGACGCTTACATTTAGGTCGGGGGCGTCCTTGTAATATTCGAGGCAGCCTTTGAATTCGCTGAAAACAAAACGCTTGATGAGTTCCTCGCGCGGCATGTCTGCAAGTATTTCGTTTATTTTCGGCATATACGGTCCGAGCTTTTCGGTTTCAGATATGTCGATGCCTTTGATTTTTTCGAGCAGTCCTACAAGATGGGTTTCGCAGACATGGTGGCCGGTTGGAACTTTCTTATGTTCGAAACGCTTATTCATTATCCTCTCAATGGCGCGGATCTTGTAGTCCTCCCGCATGTGGACCAATACTATGGAGATGCCGGCCTTGCCTGCGCGGCCGGTTCGTCCGCTGCGGTGCGTATACACGTCAGGATCGCCTGGCAGATCGTAGTTTACGACATGGGTCAGATCGTCCACGTCAAGTCCGCGGGCCGCTACGTCCGTGGCCACAAGGATCTGGATGTTGCGTTTCCGGAAATTACCCATGACACGGTCACGCTGGTCCTGCGACATGTCGCCATGCAGCGCATCGGAACTGTAGCCGTCAGCCATCAGCTGGCTGGCGACATCCTGTGTCTCTAGGCGTGTGCGGCAGAAAATGATTCCGTAGAAGGAGGGGAGGCAATCGATTATGCGTTTCAACGCGTGATATCGGTCGCAGGCATGGACGGTGTAGCATTCATGTGTGACGTTTGGGGCGCCTGCGTTGCGCTGTCCGATGATGATCTCTTCCGGATCCTTCATATATTTTCTTGCGATTGAAGCGACCTGTTTCGGCATCGTTGCGGAAAAAAGCAGCGTGCGTGCGGTGTCGGGAACTTCCTTGAGGATACTTTCCAGTTCATCCTGGAAGCCCATGTTCAGCATCTCGTCGGCTTCATCGAGCACAACACGCTGTACGCCTGCGAGATTCGCACTTTTGCGGTGCAGCAAATCCTTCATGCGGCCCGGAGTGGCTACGATGATGTGGATGCCGTGACGCAACGCCCGGATCTGATCATATATGGGAGAGCCGCCATAAACGGCAAGGATCTTGAGATGCGGTGCGAAACGTCCGTAACCGGTCAGGTCTTTCGCAATCTGCACGCAGAGTTCGCGTGTAGGACAGAGGACCAGCGCTTGTGTCGCCGGGTTTTTAGCGTCTGTAAGTTGGAGCAGTGGCAGACCGAACGCCGCCGTCTTGCCTGTACCTGTCTGAGCAAGTGCAACAACGTCGCGCGCACCCTTTATAAGCATAGGAATGACTTTCGCCTGCACAGGTGTCGGTGTGGTGAAACCCAGTTCCACAACTCCTTTCATCAATTCCGCTGAAAGTCCAAATTCTTCGAATTTTGTCATGATCATCTCCTGAGGATATTATCGAGATTACAGGCGTCCAGCAGAGCGGGGCACCAAGGTTGATAGCTGTATAGACTGAAGACTGTTAGTTTTTGCTGCAAGTCATTAAATTAATCTACATGTTACGGCGAATATAGCCTGCCAAGGCGGAAATTTCAAAGGGGAGTCCGGATTTGGAGGAATTGTTTCAGGGACATAGAGGCATAAACTGGAAGACTTTAAAAGAAAGAAGGCAATCATAAATGATGCTGAACTGAAAATATGAAATGTGAATTATCCGTTTGTAGTAGGCGAATTTATACGCCGTCATTAAAACGCGCAATAAATTGCGCTACTACAAGCAAGTTTCCGGCGAGTCACTGATGCAGACGTTTGTTTGGTGTTTGCAGTTTGGAGTTTATTGGAGCTGTGTCTTCTTCCATTCCCTGATTGCGTTGATGAAAGCCGGCATTATGCTTTTCAGTTTCGCAGGGCCGACGCCTTTAATTTCTGACGCCTCATCAAGGGTTGTCACTTCGGATTTCACAAGTTCAACCAGCACGGAGTCGTGGAGTACGCAATACGGCGGGACCTCGGTCTCTTCGGCGATGTCCTTGCGCAAAGCCCTGAGAGTCTCGAATAAATTGCTGTTCTTGGTATTAAATTCGTTTTTGCCATCCGTATCCGTTCTTCTGGACTTCGGCGCTTTCTTCGGAGGAAGCTCAGATGATATTTCAGGGAAATCAAGTCTGACCTCCTGCGCCCCGTTAAGGACTTCAATTCCGAAAGGGGTGATTTCGAGGCACTGGTAGTCGCGCCTCTCCTTCCGTCCTATGCATCCTAGATTTTCCAGCGACTTCATGAACAGCAGGATATTGTTTTGCTTGAGTTTTTTCAGCGCACCGAAGCAGTGTTTCCGGTTGAGCCCGAAGCTGACAATGTCGGCGCTGCTTGAGCCAGCCAGGAGCTGGCTGATTTTTCCACGCCCGAAACGCCCGCTGAACTCTTTTGTAGCGGCCAGTATCACTTTGATTATTTCAACTTCATTCTCCGTTGGGGTGCGCAATGAGCTGTATTCCGAGGCTCCGCAGATATCACAGTTTTCGCATTTCCAGCCTTCTGTTTCCTCCCCGAAATACGATATGATGAATCTCTGCCTGCACACGGACGAGCGTGCGTAGCTGATAACCTCTTCCATACGCGATATTTCGAAATCCTTCTTCTCCTTCAGCGCGTTGAAGTCAATTTCAAGTTCCCGGCTTTCCCTGCGTACAAGTTTCGTCGTCCTGCCGCTAAACGGAGGTATCCATTCCAGGCAGTCGCCGTGAAGGGCGCGCAGGACCCGCTGTATCTGCCCGTGGTCAAGACCGGCTATCTCGGCAAGTTCATCGCATGAACAGGTGATGCCGTGCGAGGCCTGGCCTCCGAAATGTTTTATGGCACGGACGATAAACCGCGCGCGTTGTGTGGACTGGGCCTGATGGATTTCGGAAAGGGCGGTTAAATCGCCGGTGAACTTCAAGCTCCCCGAATTATTCCCGGAATATCCGCGTTCCACATACCCGTGACGCTCGAGTGCACGCATGGCGCCGCTCAAATGGTTTTCCGATTTAGCCTCAGATACGCGCGCCAGCAGGCTTGACAGTGTCTGCTCCAAAACATCGCTTTTGTTCTGGTCCGCAGATTTGAGGAGGACGGCGTAAAGCTCCCGTAGAAGCTTCTCGGAAGGATTTCCCATGTCTATGAAAAACTCCTGGACATAACGGTCCGCTTCGGAAAAAAGCAGAACACAGTCGGCGGGTTCACCGTCCCTGCCTGCGCGTCCAGCCTCCTGATAATAGGCTTCAAGGGAGCCGGTCATATTGTAATGTATGACGCGTCCCACGTCGGGACGGTCAATCCCCATTCCGAAAGCGTTTGTGGCTACAAGTACGGGGCTGGGGGCGTTCATGAATTCATCTTGGATGGCGGTCCTGTCCTCGTCGCTTTTGCCAGCGTGATACGCCATGCAGCTGAAGCTTTTGGCGATCTCATCCACATTTTTCCTGGTCGATGAGTAAATGATGGTGGGGCAGGGCGTCTTTAAAAGTTTTCCGACCGCAGATATTTTACTGAAAGCCGTGTCGCATTTCATTACGGAGAAGGAAAGGTTGGGCCTTTTGAACCCGGCCACATGCAATTGCATGCCGGGACGCTTGAGCTGTTTCCTGATGTCCTCGCGTACGATTGATGTGGCGGTGGCGGTGAAAGCGCAGACTTGCGGGATGGAATGTTTTTGAATCGCAGTTCCAAGCATAAGGTATGATGGACGGAAATCATGTCCCCACTGGCTGATACAGTGAGCCTCGTCCACAATCAGGGCAGAAGGCGGCTTTTGGTCAAGCAGGTTCTGAAAGGACTGCATATGGAAACGTTCCGGGGCGACATATAATAATTTGATCCCGCCTTCTGCGGCCCTGCGCAAAATGCTCTGCTGTTCTACCAGAGAAACGGAACTGTTGACAAACTCCGCCGCAACGCCTTTTTCGCGCAATGCGTCAACCTGGTCCTTCATGAGCGAAATAAGCGGGGAGACAATGAGCCCGTATCCGGGGCGCATCAGCAGCGGAAGCTGGTAGCACAGGGATTTGCCGGCACCAGTGGGCATGACAACGCAGAGGTCCTCGCCGCCAAGCATTTGACGGACGATATCCTCCTGATTATCCAAAAATCCTTCAAAGCCGAAATATTTCTTAAGGGCTGAAAGGGGATTATAATTATTTGATGTCATAAATAAAACACTAATGGGAAAGTTAATTCTGCCAATATATCCGTATAATAATAATTGTCCTGCTCATTTAGAGAAATCGCGGTTAATTAATTGGAATCCTGTTGTCCTGTCAAAATATCCTAACTCCAGGCGAAGCCGGTTAAATTTACGTATAGGAATTTCAAACTTGGAACGCCGGCATCCTTGCCGGCACAGTGTTGAGGCGCGGGGGGGAAGATTAAGACTGCCAGCAGGGGTGCTGGCGGTCCGGCAAGAGCATGATAAAAGATCTGCACTAGAGAAATAAGGGTTTAATTCGATAAAAGTAGGTTGGGCTTTAGCCCGACATTTCTTATACTGTCTCCCCCCCGTGGTTATTTCTCGGCAGGCTTACCCTTCCAGAATCTTTCCGGATCTGCTTTTTATCAGTACGTTCGCGTAAGAATTTACCTTAGCATTTTCGATATCGGTCTTGACGCGGATGTAGTTGTCGGTCCAGCCTTCGCACCCGCCGTGGTTTCTGACTTTTTCGATAAGCACCTTCAACGTCTGTTCGATCTGTGAATCCAGGAATTGACTGGCCAGTTTATCTTCAATGCCATCCAGGGTTTTATGTCTGCATTTCATGACCTTGTCCGGCACGGTATCCGGAAAATCAGCTGCTGGCGTTCCTTTTCTCGGAGAATAGCTGAACACATGGAGATTTGCGAACGGTATGCTCTCGATGAAACGGCATGACTTCTCGAAAAGTTCCTCTGTTTCGCCAGGGAATCCGCAGATTACATCACTGCCGAGATGGAGCCTAGGAATGGATGAAACCGCCTCGTTTGCGAAATCCGCAAATTCCTCCGATGTGTATTTCCTGCCCATCAGTTTCAGGATTTCATTTGCGCCATGCTGGAGCGGAAGGTGCAGGAACCTGCATATTTTGGGATTGTCTTTCATGATGCCGATAAGTTTCCTGTTTTCAGGATGCGGTTCGGTGGAACTCAACCTTATCCTGAAGTCGCCGTCGATGTCGGAGAGCTCCGAAAGAAGATCGGACAATCTGCATGAGCCATGGCGATAAGTCGAGATGTTCACGCCAGTCAGGATAATTTCATGATGGCCTTGCTCTATAAGTTTGCGAAATTCGCAGACTACCTCGTTGCGGTCCCGGGATCTTTCCGGGCCTCTCGCATATGGGACAATGCAATATGTGCAGAACGATTCACAACCTTCCTGGATTTTAATGAATGCCCGGCTTCTGAAGGGATAGATGCTCACGGCGTCTTCCTTGAAAATGGTTTTATCCGCTGAGTCTCCCCTTGGAGTAATTTCGTTTATGTAATCAAGGATTTTTGATTTGTCGGGATTAGGGAGATAGATGTCGGCGGTTTTCTGCTTCATCCAGAATTCTTTTTCTGTTTCACTGTCGCAGCCGGTGACGATTATTTTAGCCTGCGGGTGTTTTTTTCTGAACGACCTCGCAAGCTGGCGGCTTTTCTGGGAGGCTGCAGCTGTGACCGCACAGGAATTTATAATTATCAGGTCAAGCGGTTCAGCTGTGTCAGAATCCAGGATTTCATAGCCGGCTTCCTTGAGCCGTCCGAAAATAAGTGCGGTGTCTGCCTGGTTAAGCCGACATCCGAGCGTAACCGCCGCCGCTGTTTTTTTTCTTTCTGTCATATTATTAAACTTTGTGTCTTCGTGGTCCATTGTTGAGTTTCTTTGTCTTATTTTAACATTATATTCTAATAAATCACCGGATGATTCGTCTTTATATATAGAAACGGTGAAATAGGGCGGGCTTTACAGCCCGCTTTCTGAATTAGGGTGACGGGATGGAATGCCCGTCCTGTTAAAGGGGAGAGAATATTCGCCGACACGGCGAACACTACACCTAAGGGAATCTCTAAAAATTCGCATGTGGAGCGTTGCGGAAGATTTTTGAAAGCTCAAGAAAGAATTTCTGAACGGAGGCGTATCTGTAGATACGCCGAGAGAGGAATATTCTTTCTTGAGCCAAAAAGATTCGCAACCCGAAGGGAGACTGAATCTTATGAATTTCAGCGTTGTCGTAAAACTGCTTACATACCACTTCGGGTATGCTCGCAATTTTTCTCCTAGCTGCCTATTCATAATCTCCTGTCTCGCGCCATATGCCAATTTTTAGAGGTTCCCTAAGAATAAAAGACGGGATGGAATGCCCGACTTAATAACGGAGGAATATTTATGAAAAAACACATGATCTCATTTGCGGTAATCCTTTCCTTTTTGATTTCCGGAGTTTTGTCAGGTGCAGATGAAAGCGCCCGATCGCGTGAGAATGCTCAAAAGCTTTTCAATCAGGGTAACTTTAAGGACGCCTATGAACTTTTTTCAAAACTTGCGCTCGGTGATGAAAAGGTGCCAATCCAGGTCGGGGAAGACCTGTCGAAGGCGATTGATTGCCTGGCAAGGCTCAACAGACAGAATGAGATAGACGAATTCAGGGAGAACGTCATTGTGAGGAATTCACAGAACTGGATGCTTCTGCAAAGGGCGGCCCAGTCATTCATGTACGGCAACCATTACGGCTTCATGATTTCAGGAAAATTTGAGCGCGGTGAACACCGGGGTTCCGGTAAATACGTCAATTCACAGGAACGAGACAGAATAAGGGCGCTTCAGCTTTACAATCAGGCGTTGCCGGTTGTAAAGAAGGAAGCTTCAGGGCATGACAAGTGCCGTTTTTATGAAGATTTCGCACGTGCAATCCTGCAGGGCAGGGGATATAACGATTCGTGGCAGATGCAGTTCCTCTCCGACCTCTCACAACTTCCGGATTATGAGGAAGGTTACTTGGGGTACAGGGGTGAAACAAAAGGAGCTCCTGTCGATGAGAACGGAAATCCGGTCTTCTACAAGGTTCCTGCGAGTTTCGCAGATGCGAAATGCGACGGTGAACGCTGGCGCTGGCTTCTCGATGAGGCTATTAAATCCGAACCTGCAGCCAGGAATTCCATCCTGCTGCAATACGCTGACTTCCTCCGCAATCAGTTTGGCGTTCAGACCATGGCATATTACGGCAGATTTTATTCCGGTGAAGATGAGGGCGTTGGAAATATTGAAGGTGACGAGGACAAGGACGAGTCAGGACCATTTGCCGTTCAGACCCTTTCCGAAAATGAAACTATTGCGAAACTCGCAACAGGAATAAAGCGTTTCAAACTTCCGGATGAGTTCAATTATATAAAGATCTACAAGAAGATCCTGTCTGACAACGACGGGTACAGCTCATCGGCGATCGACCAACTTGTACAGATATTCACGGACAGGCGCCAGTATGTAAAAGCTGCCGATTACTTAAAGGAAAGCATAAAACGGTTTGGGGACCCGCAAAATTATAAGAAGAATCAGCTCCAGCAGATTGTCGGGAACTGGGGGCAGTTTGTAGGTTCCATGCCGCTGGTAGCCGGCAAATCTGCGGATCTTGAGTTCCGTTTCAGGAATGCGAATGAGGTTTCTTTCGAGGCCTTTAAGATAAAAGTCCCGGAACTTGTCAATGATGTGAAAGAATACCTCAAGTCAAATCCAAAAGACCTTGACTGGAATCTTGTCAACATAAATGACATCGGGCAGAGGATTGTCTGGAACAACCAGACGAAATACATAGGGGAGAAAGCTGCGCAGTGGGAGTTGAAGCTTCAGCCCCGTGAAAATCATTTCAACAAGACGGTGAATGTCAAAACTCCGCTGAAGGAGGCTGGCGCCTATCTTGTAGTTGCGAAACTCGCAGACGGGAACATAAGCCGCATAATCGTCTGGCTGAACGACACTGTGATTCTGAAAAAGCAGGGAAACAGCGGCTCCATTTATTTTGTTTCAGACGCGCTCACCGGAGCTCCCCTCCCTAAGATAAAACTCGACTTCTTCGGGTACATGCAGAAAAACATCGATAGGAAACTTGTGGATAAAATTACGGGAAGGCAGTTCAATACTGAGACAAAGTCGCTCGCCGTTGAGACCAATGAAGACGGTCTGGCTATACTGGGCCAGGATTCTCTTCCGCAGAATTTCCAGTGGATTGCCAGCGTTGCGGATGGAAGCCCTAGAAATGCATATCTCGGTTTCACGGGAGTCTGGTACGGGGCATATCATTATGATGCGGAATATAATCAGACAAAAGTCTTCGTTATAACCGATAGGCCTGTCTATCGCCCCGATCAGGAGGTTGATTTCAAGATCTGGGTTCGCAAGGCCAAATACGATCAGGAGGATACGTCTGATTTCGCCAATCATTCGTTCAAAGTTGTGATCCGCAATCCCAAGAACGAAGAGATTTACAAGAAGACACTGACAGCCGATCTGTTCGGTGGGATAGAGGATAAGATAAAACTTCCCAAAAGTGCAACGCTCGGCGTTTACAATATATCCATAGAGCGCCTTGGCGGATATGGAAGTTTTCGGGTGGAGGAATACAAGAAACCCGAGTATGAGGTGATCGTCGAGGCACCGAAGGAACCGGTTAAGCTGGGCGACAAGATAGCTGCGACAATCAAGGCGAAATATTATTTTGGCGCGCCTGTGACGAATGCGAAGGTGAAGTATAAAGTTCAGCGGTATTCGCATACGGTCAACTGGTATCCTCCGATGTACTGGGACTGGTTCTACGGGCCGGGTTACTGGTGGTTTGCAGGAGATTACAACTGGTATCCGGGCTGGGGGAGCTGGGGTTGCAAATCTCCGCATCCGTGGTGGTTCCCCGTCCGCAATGATCCGCCGGAGCTTGTTATGGAAAATGAGGTCAGTATAGGCGAAGACGGAACGGTGAAGATTGAGATTGACAGTTCTGCCGCAAAGGCCCTTCATGGAGACAAGGATCAGCGCTACGAGATTACGGCGGAAGTTGTCGACCAATCACGCCGCACCATTTATGGGAAGGGAAGTGTAATTGCCGCCAGGAAACCGTTCAGCGTTTACGGCTGGGTTAACAGAGGATTTTATCATGTCGGCGATGCTGTGACTGCGAATTTCGCAGCCCGGACGGTTGACGGCAAGCCTGTCAAGGGAGAAGGTTTGCTCAAGTTGATGAAAATAACCTATGCTGATGGCGGCAAACCTTCTGAAAAAGCGATTCAGAGTTGGAATGTCGACACGAATGAGGAAGGGCGCGCGAGCCAGCAGATAAAGGCTGCTGAAAGCGGCCAGTTCAGGCTATCGTACACGCTCAGGGACTCCAAAGGCAACAGCATTGAAGGCGGATATATATTTACGGTGCACGCGCAAGGCGAACCGGGCAGTGATTTCAGGTTCAACGATATTGAAATCGTTAATGAGAAAACCGAATATCAGGACGGCGAAAATGCAAAGATAATCATCAATACAAGCCAGAACGATAGCACCGTCCTCTTGTTTCTGCGTCCTTCAAACGGAATCTATCTCAACCCGAAAGTCATTCATCTGAAAGGGAAAACAGCGTTCGAGGAAATCAAGATAAGCAAAAAAGACATGCCGAACTTCTTTGTGGAGGCTGTGACAATTTCAAACGGGAAAATATTTACGGCCGTGAAGGAGATTGTTGTTCCTCCGGAAAAAAGAGTCCTCAATGTGGATATTTTTCCTGGGAAGGAAAAATATAAACCTGGGGAAAAGGCAAAAGCAAGAATTAGAATAACTGATTACTTCGGGAAACCGCTGACGACCGGTTCTTTGGTCGTGACAGTGTATGACAAATCCGTCGAATATATCAGTGGTGGTTCCAATGTTCCCGAGATAAAAAACTTCTTCTGGAAATGGAGGCGCTCCCACAATTCGCATCAGGAAAGCAGCCTCGATAGGTTTTTCTACAACCTCCTCAAGGATAAAGAAATTCCGATGCAGTCGCTCGGTGTCTTCGGCAATATTGACAACGAGAATGATGGTGCGGTTGCTCAAGGAGGAAGTGGTGGTCCTGTCATGGCAAGAGGAAAAGGGATGCGGAAGGATATGGCCATGAAATCAATGGCAATGCCTTCAGCCGCGGCTCCAATGAGTGGCGTTGCAGAGGGGAAAAGTGAAAGCTTTGCCATGATGGCTGATAAAGAAGTTGCTTCAGGCGAAGCGGAATCAGGCGGAGGCGAAGACATGTCCGCTGTAGCTGTAAGAAAGAATTTTGCTGATACTGCATTCTGGACTACAAAGGTGACTCCTGACGCTAACGGGGAGGCTGAAATAGAATTGAGCATGCCTGGGAATCTCACAACATGGAAAGTGAAGGTTTGGAGCATGACACACGGGACAAAAGTCGGGCAGGGCGAGACGGAAATCATTACATCAAAGGATTTTATTTTACGGCTGCAGTCGCCTAGGTTCTTTGTTGAAAAGGATGAAGTCACACTGTCCGCAATAGTCCACAATTATCTGCCTTCTGCGAAATCCGCAAAAGTTGCGATTGATCTTGAAGGTGATGGGGGGACAGTGTCCCCTCTTATTTTGAAGAATATTCTGGGAAACACCAGGGTCAAGGAAGTGAGAATAGACGCTGGTGGCGAGGCCAGGGTTGACTGGATTGTCACGGCCGTGAAAGAAGGCGAGGCGGTCGTCAGGATGAAGGCTGTCACGGATGGTGACGGCGACGCGATGGAGATGAAGTTCCCCGTACTGGTTCACGGGATGATGAAGACAGTTTCGTTCAGCGGCAATATTTCTGCGAAGGAAGCCGCGGGTTCTGCGAGTTTCGCAATTGACATACCTGCGGAAAGACGCATCGAGGAAAGCCGTCTTGAAGTCAGGTTCTCTCCAAGCCTGGCTTGTGCGATGATTGACGCATTGCCTTATCTATGCGAATATCCGTACGGCTGCACTGAACAGACCATCAACAGGTTCCTGTCGACAGTGATCACCCAGAAGATTTTGAAGGATATGGGGCTGAACCTTAAAGACATCAGGGAGAAACGTTCCAACCTGAACGCCCAGGAAATCGGTGACGACAAGGAGCGCGCGAAACAGTGGAAACGGTTTGACCGTGAGCCGGTTTTTGATGAGGAACTTCTGAACGACATGGTTTTAGACGGGCTGAAGGCGCTGGCTTTCATGCAGTTGTCAGACGGCGGCTGGGGCTGGTTCTCTGGCTGGGGCGAGCATTCGAGCCCGCACACGACGGCGACAGTTGTCCACGGGCTCCAGGTTGCCAGGGGCAACGGAGTAAAGGTTGACGAACAGATGCTCAAACGCGGCGTTGACTGGATTGACAGATATCAGAAGGAACAGATTTCCAAGACATGCATGCACAGCTATCCTGAAGGAGACAGTTGCAAGAAGGAGCATCCTCTCGGGATGCGGATGTATGCAGATAACATGGATGCTCTCGTATACATGGTTCTTGTGGATGCGTCGATTTCAAATGATGAGATGAAGTTCCTTCTCTACCGTGACAGGACGAAGTTGAGTGTCTATGCGAAATCGATGTTCGGGATCGCCTTGCAGAAGCAGAAGGATCCGGAGAAGCTGCAGATGATAATGAGGAATATTGAACAGTATCTTATACAGGATGATGAAAATCAGACCGCATATCTCAAGCTCGGAAACGAGGGGTACTGGTGGTGCTGGTACGGAAGTGAATTCGAGGCGCAGGCGTATTATCTGAAACTTCTGGCGGCGACTGAGCCGAAAAGCGAGAAGGCTTCACGTCTTGTGAAATACCTGCTGAACAACCGCAAGCATTCGACCTACTGGAATTCAACGCGCGACACTGCGCTCTGCATCGAGGCGATGGCCGACTACATCCGCGCCAGCGGAGAGGACAAGCCGGAGATGATTGTTGAGGTTATTGTCGACGGCGAACTGGCTAAGGTCGAGAAAGTAAATCCCCAGAATCTTTTCTCCTTCAACAATAAATTCTTGCTTGAAGGCAAAAACTTATCAACCGGGAAGCATAAGATAGAAATACGGAAGACTGGGAAGGGCCCGCTGTACTACAATGCGTACCTCAGCTACTTTACGCTTGAGGATTACATAAGGAAAGCCGGTTTGGAAATCAAGGTTGACCGCAAGTATTTCAAGCTCAAGGAAATCAACAAGAAGATAAAGGTTGCCGGTTCGCGCGGTCAGGCTCTTGACCAGAAAGTCGAGAAGTATGAGCGAACCGAACTTGCGGATCTCGCAACACTGAAAAGCGGAGACCTGGTGGAAATAGAACTGACAATCCAGAGCAAGAACGATTATGAGTATCTCCTCTTCGAGGACATGAAGCCGGCAGGTTTCGAACCTTGCGAAGTTCGCAGCGGATACAACGGTAACGAGATGGGAGCTTATGTGGAGTTCCGCGACGAAAGAGTATGTTTCTTCATCAGGGCTCTCGCCCGCGGGACACACAGCGTGTCATACAGGATGAAAGCGGAGATCCCCGGGAAATTCAGTGCGCTGCCGACCAGGGGAAGCGCAATGTACGCCCCGGAACTCAAAGCCAATTCCGACGAAATTAAGCTGAAGGTGGAGGATTAGAATATCCGATGTAAATCTTGCCATTTGCATTTTTTTAACACGGCAGAGGTAATAAGATACTTGGAGATGATTGTAAAAACATGGAAATCAATAACCTGTGTTGAAGTTCAATCAAGAGGAAATAAAAATCGTGGAAGCCTCTTAAGTTGGAGTTCAAGCTTTAGCTTGTGCCTTTCGTATTTATTAAGGATAAAACATGGGCTGGAAACCAAGAGGCAAGCTAAAGCTTGAACTCCAACATTCATTCATTATCTCTACATCTAGAGTTTTCAGTGTTAACCGCCATCCGCCACGGCGGATCGGACTTCCTCAAACGACAGGATACAATACGGGGACGTCGCTGTTTATTTGAGACAACGGCTTGATACTTTGCCATTTTTGAATTAATTTGAAAAAAAATTGCCTTATCCTGCCAGATAATTCATATGGAGTTAAAAGTGAAAAAAAGTTGTTTCTTTGGTAAATTAGTGCTTACTGCATTTATCGTCGGCCTTTTCAGTGGTTTTGCTGGTTTCGCAGATGAAGCGGGCAACGCTGGGAAGTCATTCCAGTTTTCAGAACTTGGGCAAAAAGCAGCAGAAAAGGCGGATTCGAGTTCACTCGGAATCAAAGCTGTTTACAACGGTGCGGAAATTGTCTGCAAGCTTCAGGCGATTGAAGCCTCGGTGACAAGAGCCGGGATCTCAATCAAATCCACTTCTCAATCCGAAGGTGCCGGCGCGTTCAGCATGTCTGTGTCTGGATTGGGGCGCGAGGAGGGCAGGTCCGCTCCGGTCATGGCAGGGTTGGATGTCAAAGTCTATGACACCTGTGCTCAGGTAATCCGTCCAGAACTCGTCGAAGAATATACTGTCTCCGGTGATGGCATCCGCCAGGATTTCATTGTCTCAAAAAAGCCTGAAGGCTCTGGGGGGCTGGCGCTTGCAGTCAGTCTTGGTGGCGCAACCTGTGAACTTTCAGACACAGGGATTAAGATACGGATAACTGAATCGGTAAGGGAATTCGCATATTCAAAACTTCTTGTCTCTGACTCCACCGGTAGAAGACTTCCTGCAGAATTCAAAATAAATTCGTCCAATGGATTTATTGTGAGTGTTGACGACTCCAATGCCATTTATCCGATCCGTATTGACCCAACCTTAAGCGATGTTAATTGGGTCGGAATTGGTAGTTGTCTCGCGGATATCGGCATTGGCTCCATCTATGCCGTTGCTTGTGATTTATCCGGAAATCTCTACGTCGGAGGCTCCTTCACCATTGCGGGAGATGTGGCGGTGAATAATATAGCCAGATGGAATGGTTCGAGATGGAATGCGCTCGGTTCTGGATTGTCCGATTCTGTCCAGGTCCTTGCCTGCGATTCATCCGGAAATCTATACGCCGGAGGCAAATTCAAAACTGCGGGAGGAGTATCGGCAAAACACATAGCCAAATGGAATGGTTCGAGATGGAGTGCGCTTGGTTCTGGAACGGACGACGATGTCAAAGCCATCGCTTTCGACTCATCCGGAAACCTATACGCCGGTGGATGGTTTAACGTTGCCGGGGGAGTGCCGGCAGACCGCATAGCCAAATGGAACGGTTTGAAATGGAGCGCACTCGGAACTGGGCTGAATGGCAATGTTGCTGCCCTCTCTTGCGATTCATCCGGGAACATCTACGCTGGAGGCGGGTTCACCGCTGCCGGAGCAGTGTCGGCAACCTACATCGCGAAGTGGAACGGCACCGCCTGGAGCGCAATCGGAACGGGAATGGATAAAAGCGTCGCTGCCCTCGCTTTCGACTCATCCGGAAACCTCTACGCTGGAGGTGAGTTCACAACTGCGGGAGGCGTGTCGGCGAAATACATCGCCAAGTGGAACGGCACCATCTGGAGCGCACTTGGGACGGGAATGAATGGCAGTGTCGCCGCCATAGCATTAGACTCATCCGGAAACATTTACTCCGGAGGAGGGTTCACCACTGCAGGAGGCGTGTTGGCTAGATACATCGCCAAATGGAACGGCACCTCTTGGAGCGCGCTCAAATCGGGAATGGATAGCAGTGTCGTTTCCCTTGCAATGGATTCATCTGGAAACCTTTATGCCGGAGGAGGGTTCTCCACCGCCGGAGGAGTGTCGGCAAACCGCATCGCCAAGTGGAACGGCACCTCCACAACTTGGAGCGCTCTCAAATCTGGAAAAGGCAATGGAACCAATCTTAGCATCAGCGCCCTCGCTTGTGACTCATACGGAAACCTGTACGCCGGTGGAGGGTTTAACGCTGCCGGAGGAGTGTCGGCTAACTACATCGCCAAGTGGAACGGAACTGCCTGGAGCGCACTTGGAACGGGAATGAATGGCATTGTCTATGCCCTCGCATGTGACTCATCTGGAAGTCTATACGCCGGAGGAGGGTTCACCAGCGCCGGAGGAGTGCCGGCGAACTACATCGCCAAGTGGAACGGAACTGCCTGGAGCGCACTCGGAGCGGGAATGAATAACACTATTACTACCCTTGCATTCGACTTATTCGGGAGTCTATACGCTGGAGGTGGTTTTACCACCGCGGGCGGGAGCACGGTAAACCGCATCGCCAAATGGAACGGAACTGCCTGGAGCGCGCTCGGAACGGGAGTGGATGGCACAGTCTATGCCATCGCTTGCAACTCATCTGGAAACCTATACGCTGGAGGAGTGTTCACCAAAGCCGGAGGAGTGCCGGCGAAATACATCGCCAGGTGGAACGGTAACTCCTGGAGCGCACTCGGAGCGGGAATGGACTGGTATGTCTATGCCCTCGCTTGTGACTCATCCGGAAACCTATACGCCGGAGGAGGGTTCACCACCGCTGGAGGAGTTCCGGCAACCTGCATCGCCAAGTGGAAAGGCACCTCCTGGAGCGCAGTTGGGGCGGGGATGGATGGTTACGTCGATGCCATCGCATTTGACTCGTCTGGAAACCTATACGCCGGAGGAGGGTTCGCCACCGCCGGAGGAGTGCCTGCAACCCGCATCGCCAAGTGGAACGGCACCTCCTGGAGCGCAATCGGAACTGGAATTAATGGCAGAGTCGCTGCTCTTGCATTAGACTCTTCCGGAAACCTCTGTGCCGGAGGAGTGTTCACCACCGCGGGAGGTAAGCTATCAACGAATCTCGCAAAATATCTTTTCCCACACACTTTGACTTATAGCGCAGGTGTGAACGGTTCTATCAGCGGGACAACGCCGCAAACCGCCAATCATGGCACGGATATCCTGCCAGTCACCGCTAATCCAGACACTGATTATCATTTCGTCGACTGGACAGGTTCCGGTGCTTTCACATCGACGAATAACCCGCTGAACATGAGCAATGTTACCAAGGACATGACGTTCACTGCGAACTTCGCCCGCAATATGGAATCATTATTAGTCAACAAGGTCGGAGTTGGTACAGTTGCCGGTTCCGGTACTTTTAGCACACAGACCATATCTCTGCCGATAACCGCCACGGATTCCGGGAACTCCCATTTCGTCAACTGGACTTCTACCGGGGAAGGCATCATAACCGATCCTAGCGCTCCCAGCACCTCCGTAACTTTAACCAGCCCCAGGCATGGAACGACATTCACGGCAACAGCAAATTTCTTCGATGCAACAACCAACACTCTAAATACAGATGATATCGTCTCCTCTCTTTCGGGTTCCAAGGGAGGCTTCCTAATCTACAAGATCAATGTTCCATCCGGACGGAAGTTTCTGAATGTGGCGGTGACTGGGATGACCGGGGACTGCGATCTCTATCTGAGATATGGGAAGATCCCATCCACAATGGCCTATGACTACAGATCCACGAAGGAGTCGAATGCGAATGAAAGCATAACCGCGCTCAATCCTCTTGACGGCGATTGGTACATCATGCTTCATGCCTATGACAATTATACCGGGGCGACACTGTCGGTCAACCATGGGGCCGTCTGGATTGAAAAGCCTACTAACCTGAATGGGATCGCTGGAACACCTGCCGACAAGAAGATTGTTCTCAGCTGGAATTCTGTGGCTGGCGCGGCCAGCTATGAGATATTCCGTAGCGACGTGGACAACATTGAGCTTGCCGCAAAGTTAAACACGACGGTTGTCACGGGAACCTCCTACAATGACGACTTCGCCGTAGCCGGCACATATCATTGCTATTACTGGGTGCGTGCCGTTGATGGGGCAGGGAACAAAAGTGAATTCAGTGATTCAGCCTATGGCGCAACTGCTGAAGGCGCTGTAACAACGCTCGTCAATGGAACTGCGAAGAGCGCGATTGCGGGTCATAAGGATTCAGTCAGGATATTCAAGATCACTGTTCCGGAAGGCCAGAAACTGTTGGAGTTCACGCTTTCTGGTGGAACCGGAGACTGCGATGTTCTCATAACGGCTCCTTTGGCTGCGACTGTTAAAAAATCCATAAGCGGAAGCAGCAGTGAATATATACCATTTGTCAATCCGGCAAAAGGAGAATGGACACTGCAGCTGCGTGGGATGACCGACTTTGTGAACGTGATGCTCAAGGCAAAATATTCCACAACCGCGCTCGTTGTTCCCTCCGGCCTCCTTGCGAGTGATGGACTGTTTGATGATAGGATACTTCTAAACTGGAACCCTGTTCCTGGAGCGACAAGCTATGAAGTGTTTAGGAACACCACGAAGCTGCCTCCAGTTTCCGGGAACAAGATTGCAGAGGTTGCGGACAACACTTATGAGGATACGAATGTCGTTGTCGGAACTGTCTACTATTATTTCGTTACCGCGAAGAACATTGCTGCGACAAGCAAGCCAACTGCCGGTAATTCCGGTTTCCTGATGAAAGCTCCTATCCTCGCTCCCGCCGCGCCAATAGTGTCTGACGGAATATTTTTCGACAAGATAAGTGTCCAGTGGGCGAAGTATGCGGGTGCCACTTCCTACATGGTGTTCCGCACCGGAACCTTAATTCCTCCGGATCCGGACGTTGCCACGCCTATCGCTGAAACAACAGCTCTTTTCGTCTACGATTTTGGGGACGACATTGTTCCGCAGGTCGACGGGGTCGTGAAAAAATATTACTATTGGATAGCCTTTAGGAACAGCAACGGCCTGACCGTGATAAGCAAGCCAAAAACCGGATCCCTGTCGAACAAGGGGCCTGCGAAAATCACCGCAAGCAATGGAACATATTCGGATAGGATAATTGTGACTTGGACCGAGGTGTCCGGTGCAACGGCATATGATGTCTACCGATACACCGACAATCTGATGACGCAGGACGAGACAAAGAAAGGAAGCGCCGTAGCTGCTCTGGAATATGAAGACAATCCTCCCGCTGCCGACACCGTTTACTATTACAGGGTCAAGGCGAAGTACGGCGCAAATTATGACAGCGAATTCAGCCTCGTAGGTGCGGCTGGAAAGAAGGCGACAGGTGCGTTGGCTCCGACGGCAACCGTGCTAGACTCCGGTGTGGCTTCCTCGTCAAAAAGCGGGCCGGCCGGTCCTGGAACCTACTTCTCTGCCGATGTCCCAATGGGGACTTCCAGGCTGGTTGCGTTCCTGAACGGGGTTCCGCCTTCAGTTGAAAGCACGAATGACTGCGATCTGTTCGCGAAATTCGCGTACTATCCGACAAAATCGTCCTTTACTGCGAAGGCTGTAGAGGACCTTGTGGCCAAAACTGAAATACTGACTGTCAACAATCCAGCCCCAGGTACTTGGTATTTCCTGCTTTATGGAACATCGGCATACTCCAATGTAACGCTGACGGTGAAATGCTATTCCGTGACAGACATAGTGCTAACCCAGGTTCCCTCAAACGATCTTGCGGTTCCATTTACTGCGGCATTCAAGGGGAAGGTCGTTGATGAAATTGGAACAGGAATCCCTAACATGGTGGTTCAGGCTAGGGATCCGATTAGAGGGCTGACTGCTTCACTTGCGAAGACCGATGCCAAAGGTGTTTTCTCATATTCCGCATTAATCAACAGCGAGGGCGAGCATACATTCGACTTCTACTTCACGGAAATGCCCGACATCGCCAAGGGAACGGCGAGCCATACCGTGGCCACCAGGAAAGGATGCTTCGAAAGCAACAATTTCTTTGACATGTCGTTCTACCTGCCAGCAAAACCTGTTCCAGTTGCACTTCAGTCTGACATCACGGGGTTGCAGAACCTCCTTGGCATCCGCAATGGATGGGCAGGTGGTGCAATAGATACTGATTATGAAACCATGTGGATCAACAGTACCGTTGTCAAGGCTAAGGACGATGCGCAGTTGGTCGGCAAGCTAGACGAAGGTCTCTATATGTTCTTTTACGGTGTCGAAGGAGCAGGAGTCGGAAACGACACGACAACGATAGCAGCCCTATCGACTGTTCCGTTTGTGGTTCATGTCGAGAATTCGAAGCTGTTAGATGTCCTTGCCGCGCTGAACGCGCTGGGAGTCATAGACGGTACGCAGAAGGACGCCATCCGAGGAGGAAGTGTCGGGATAGTCGCCGTAGCATCGCTGAATAATCCTGACGAAGGTCTAATTCCTGTGAGCATATCGCTTCTAGCCTGCGAACAGTTAGAACTACTTGCGAAGCTCGCAGGTAATAACGGTGTGTCTGGAGCAGCCGATGTCAAGTACTCCGATGTCGCTTCGAAGCAAGTTACTGTTACCCTTGCCAGCGGCAGGAGGATCAATGTTGTTTCAGCGGCCTTCGTGAAGTAAGGCAGGCTTTTATGACTGGAGAATTGCAGGCAGTAATGCCTGCACTCTTTAGAACTTGCGCATTTTCGAACTTTCCAGCTTTCACGGTTCCTGGCAGTGGCAAACTCCCCAGCCTTAATGTATATTGAAATAGGCTATGAATTGGTTAAGGTTGCAACCAGAGGAGTGACTCCAGATGGTTTTCTTATTACAGCATCTCGATTATATCTATTTTTTCTACGGACTCTCCTTCATTCTCCTTGCCGGGGTCTGCTTTCTTCTTGACAGGAATAAAAACAGGCTGATGCCATGGTCACTTCTAGCCTTCTTCGGAATATTCCACGGTTTGAACGAGTGGATCTGCATGATGGAGCTTTCCACCGGGGATTTTTCATTTTTCGAATATATTAAAACCTCGATACTCCTCATGTCATTCATTTTTCTTTTTGAGTTTGGAAGAAGCGGGCTCAAGTCGGTTTATCCGAAGTTTTTTGATGGATTGAGCATTGTCTGGCAGTACGGTCTCCTTCTCATTGCCGTTTTTGGCATTCATTCTCTTGGTCTGGATGATTTTGACACGTCGATAAGATATGTGTTCGGTTTTTTCGGTGGGATGATGTCTACGGCGCTCCTCTTCCACTATTATCGAACTGAAACGAAATGCAGATATTATTTTTTGGTGGCGTCGATATGTCTTTTCCTGTATGCCATGGCCACAGGTCTAATTGTGAACAAAGGGGCATTCTTCCTCTGCCAGTATTTAAACACGGAGACGTTTCAGTTGTATGCCGGGTTTCCAGTGCAGATATTGAGGGCCGCCCTTGCCATAACTATTACCGTTGCACTTTGGGAGTATTACTGTTTCATTAGAAAGGTTCAGTATAACGCCCTTATAGATTTAAGTTTCGGATATGGAAAGTGGCTTACGACTGCGATAGTAGCGGTCCTTTGCTGCGGATGGCTCCTTGCAATGATTATAAGCAATTCAGTTGACAGAAATCAAAAGGAGGACCTCCGTATAACCGCGGAGGCGATTGCATCGGGAATACACTTGGAAAACTTGAAGAACCTTAATGGGAATATTTCCGATCTTAAAAGCACGGATTACAAGGTTATAAGGGAGTATCTGCGGGAATTCGAAGGGAAGGGGCGGGCGATAAGATGGTTTTATCTGACAAAAGTCAAGGACGGGAGAATCTGTTTCACCCTTGACTCGGAGCCGGAGGGTAAATCCGATTTCTCGCCGCCTGGAACCTTTTATACGGATGCTCCAATGGAGCTTCACGGCGCGTTCAAGGATGGGAAATCTGTTGTCTGCGGTCCCTATTCCGACAAGTGGGGCACATTTATTTCCGCGTTCATTCCTATAATGGAGCCTGAGACCAGAAGGGTTGACACGGTCCTAGGCTGCGATATAAATTCAAGCAAGTGGTCGCAGATGATAGCTGTTTCAAGACTTCAACCAATCATAATAACCCTTCTCATATGCATAATCCTTGTGATCTCGTTCCTGATGCATCAGTCTTCGCTTGAAGCCTCGATAATAATCTCCGAGTCGGAGAAGAAGTATAGGAATCTTTTCAACAACTCCAATGATGCTGTATTTATTCTTGACTTCAAAGGTTCTTTCATTGAAGTCAATGAAGTGGCGTGCGGAAAACTGGGTTATACGCATGATGATTTCTTTAAACTTTCCTACGGTGAAATTGACTCTGCGGGGTCCGCTGAGTTCACTTCTGAAAGGATAAACCGGCTGAGACAGGAAAGGCAGTTTGTTTTCGAGACTTCACTCTTGGCGAAAGATGGTACGTCGTTGCCGGTTGAGATGAATGAGAAGATAATTGACTACATGGGGGTGGAATGCGTTCTTAGCATTGCCCGTGATGTCTCGGAACGCAAGAAGGCGGAATATTCCTTGAAAGACAGCGAATTGAAGTACCGGCAGCTCTTCAATGAAATGCTGTCCGGTTTTGCGCTTCATGAAATAATATGCGATGAGAGAGGGAACCCTTGCGACTACAGATTCCTGGAGATAAATGCGGCTTTTGAAAAACTTACCGGGCTCGGCAGGGATAAGATAATCGGGAAAACGGTTCTCGAGATACTGCCGGAAACAGAACAGGAGTTGATAAGCAATTTCGGAAATGTTGCAATCACCGGAAAACCGGTACTCTTCGAAGAATACCACACAGGTCTGGGCAGGTACTATGAAATAAGGGCGTTTTCACATGAGAAAGGAAAATTTGCGGTAGTATTCAATGATATAACAGACAGGAAGAATGAAGAGCAGATCCTCCGATATGAGCGTGATATAATATCCGTGCTGAACCAGGCTTCGTCGATGAAGGAGGCTGGCCGGAGAATACTGGATATCCTGTCAGGGATTGAAGGAGTGGATTCAGGGTGTGTGTATAACGTCGACAAGATAACCGGCAGTCTGGAGCTTGTCGCGCATAAGGGGCTTGGCATTGATTTCATTAAACAGGCTTCGCGCTACGATGTCGAGTCTTATCCCGCAAAGCTCATCAAGGAAGGGAAGCGTATTTTCAACAACTACAGTCAACTGCTTTTTCCGGTTGACAATAAAACCGGCTCAATTGAAAACATCAAGGCTATCGCGATAATACCACTTATTAATGAGAACCAGGTTATAGCTGCTGTCAACTTGACATCACATACTCAAAACGAGTTTCCGCCTCAGGTTCAAAGGAAAATAACTGCGATAACTGAAAGAATAGCAGTCGCATTCCTCAAACTGAAAATCACTGAAGCCCTCAACGAGGCGGACAATTTCAATCGTGAAATCATATCAAGCGCCGGTGAAGGGATAATTGTCCTTGACGGTGAATTCCGATATCTTGTATGGAACCGGGCGATGGAGGGAATAAGTGGAATAAATGCTTCCGACGTAATGGGGAAGAGCGCTTTTGGAATGTCATATGGTTTTGGTGATCGGAGAAACGACATAGAGCTGAACCGTGCCATGAAAGGAGAGGTTGTCCACCCTCCGGATCTTAAGACCTCGGACCAGAAAACCGGAAGAGTCGTTTATGTGAAATCCGTATACGGACCTCTGAGGAATTTGAAGGGCGATATAACAGGTGTAATCGGTGTTCTGAGCGACATTACGGAAAGGAAGCTTGCCGAGGAAAAAATGCACAAGCTGTCAGTTGCCATGGAGCAGAGTCCTGCATTGGTGACTATCACCGACGCTGAAGGCAACATCGAATATGTGAATCCGAAATTCGAATCCCTGACCGGGTATGCGCTTGGCGAGGTTTACGGAAAGACCCCTAGAATCCTCAAATCAGGTGAGATGTCCACCGAGTTCTATCGGAAAATGTGGGCATGCATCAAGAACGGAAAAGAGTGGCGTGGGCAGTTCCGCAACCGCAAGAAAAACAATGAATGTTTCTGGGGTGCCGCGACCATATCGCCGATATACGATGACAGCGGCAGAATAACTCATTTCATCTCAATCATGGAGGATACGACGAGGCAGAAGGAGCTTCAGGAACAGCTGGCCCAGTCGCAGAAAATGGAATCCATGGGCAGGCTTGTCGGCGGGATCGCCCACGATTTCAACAATATCATCCAGTCTGTAAACGGTTACAGTGAATTGATAATGATGAAAATAGATAGGCATAATGAAATCAAAGATGAGGTTGTGGAGATTTGCAAGGCCGGAAAACGCGCTCTGGATCTTACGGACCGCCTGCTTCTATTCAGCAAGAAAAAAGCTGCAAATATAACTGATGTTGATGTGAATAGCCTGATTTCCAATCTTAACGGCTTGTTGGTAAGCGGGCTTGGGCGGAATATCAGGCTTGAAGCTGTGCTCTTTCCGGATATCAATCCTGCCAAAGCCGATCCGAGCCAGATCGAACAGGTTCTCCTTAGCCTTGCGTTGAATGCAAAGGATGCAATGCCTGACGGCGGAACGCTCAAGATAATGACGAGCAACATCCATCTTGAAGACAAAGACTTGCTTTCAATAAATGAGGCCCAGTCCGGCAATTTCGTCTGCATCTCCGTTTCAGACACTGGAGCGGGGATGAGTTCCGAAGTGAAGACCCATCTTTTTGAGCCCTTCTTTACAACTAAGGAGAAAGGCAAGGGGGGCGGCCTCGGTCTTTCAATAGTATATGGAATAGTGAGGCAGCACAACGGCTGGCTCAATGTCTACTCCGAGCCGGGCCGGGGGACAACTTTCGAGATCTATCTTCCGGCAACGCTGCTCACGCCTAATGATTCAGATATCGATCAAGGGGCCGGCAGAGAGCTGTCAAGAGGCAAAGGGGAGAAAATACTCCTTGTCGATGATGAAAACAGCGTCAGGAATCTCACCGGCAGAATCCTTAAGGACAACAACTATGAGGTGTTCACTGCTGTTGATGCGGTTGAGGCCATAGAGGCTTTCAACAGGGAGAAAGGTGCATTCGACCTGGTTTTCTCAGATGTGATGCTTCCGGGGCAGGACGGTATTGCCATGGTTGAGGAGCTGCTCCGGAGAAACTCGGGACTGAAGGTTATCATGGCAAGCGGATATAACGAGGATAAGCTCAAGGGGGTGGGCGTAGACAGGACTGGGCTTCGCTTCATCCGGAAACCATATAATTACACTGAACTCCTCCGCGTTGTTAAGGAAGTCCTCAATGGATAGCTTGCCGCCTGAAACCCCCTCCTTAATTGCACATCCTCTCGGTGCTGGAGTCGGTGAATGGGAACAGGAGCAGGGCCGCCGGGATTCTGGGCATTGGCGCTGCAACCCTATGGCGGAAACTTAAACAGTTTGGGATAAAACAATAAAATAAGTCAGGCAAAACAAATCTGTCTGAAAGCGCGGATTTACGATTGCATTTTTCCATAGTTTAAATAGATTAACGGCGTTTTCCCTTCATTTTGTTTCATCCCCGTTTTTTAACATTTACATCAGGAATATTTATTTATGCTTAAAGAAGCTTGTGGAATATTCGGTATTGCGAATCATCCAGATGCAGCAGCCATTACGCGTCTAGGCCTTTTCGCACTTCAGCACCGCGGACAGGAGAGCGCCGGCATTTACCTCCTCCGCCAAGGCAAATGCGAACTCCAGAAAGGCATGGGGCTGGTTTCGGAAGTTTTTGATCGCCTTCCTAAAGAATGGTGGAAGACGCCCCAGGAAATGGCGATTGGACATGTGCGTTACAGCACTGCCGGCGGATCAAATGTTATGAACGCACAGCCTTTTGTGGTTGAATTCGACAAATGGCGTCTTGCGCTGGCCCATAACGGGACGATCTCAAATGCGGCAAGCTGGAGGGAGCACTTGAAGAGAGGCGGTGCAATTTTCCAGGGAGACTTGGACACCGAGGTGATTCTCCACATTGCAGCCCATCATCACAAGTCCGGAGACACGCCTTGGGAAGCGGTTGAATATGGATTGAAGAACGTAGAGGGTGCTTTTTCCCTGCTCGGACTATGTGAAGACGGGATGATGGTGGCTAGGGATCCCTTCGGGTTCAGGCCGCTTGCAATGGGAAAACTGGGGGATTCGGTCGTCTTTTCATCCGAAACATGTGCGTTTGACGTGATGGGTGCGAAATATGTCCGTGATGTTGAACCTGGCGAAATGATCCTGGTTTCGAGGGACGGCAAAATGGAAAGCAGGACTTTCGCATATTCGAAGAGGCGCGCACACTGCATTTTTGAACACATATATTTTTCTCGTCCAGACAGCAGGGTCTTCGATGAAAGCGTTTACGCGATGCGCAAGGAATTCGGAAGGAAGCTGGCCGAGGAGCACCCCGTCAAGGCTGATGTTGTGATTCCTGTTCCCGACAGCGGAATGTATGCGGCTCTCGGGTTTTCCGAGGCCTCAGGCATCCCTTTTGATCTTGGAATAATGAGGAATCATTATGTTGGAAGGACTTTCATCAAACCATCGCCAGCCGACCGCAAGGCCGCAGTCAACATGAAGCTTAACCCGATACGCGAGGCCATTGAAGGGAAGAGGGTTTGCCTTGTTGAAGACAGCATTGTACGTGGAAACACCAGCAAGGAACGTGTGCGGACACTCCGTGAAATAGGCGCGAAGGAAGTCCATATGAGGATCAGCTGCCCACCGCATGTCCAGCCCTGTTACTTCGGTATAGATTTCCCAAGCGCGGACGAGCTGATTGCGCACAGGTGTTCGGTTGATGAGATCGCAAAAATAATAGATGCCGACAGCCTCGCCTATATTTCCCTTGAAGGGCTGCTGTCGTGTGTCGGTAAAAAATCAAAGGATTACTGTCATGCGTGTTTCTCTGGAGATTACCCTGTAAAGCCGAAAGGAAACCTTTAAGGTTCACTTAAAAGTTGTCATTTGGATTTTTTATTGTTTAATGATGTGTTAGATTATAAGCAAAAAAATCGGGCCTTCATTGAATTATGTTGACTCCTGCACCTAAAATACAGAATTTGGAAGATGGTTTCGTAAAGTGTCCATCATGCTCGGCGGAAATCCCGTTGAAATCCGCCACACCCCTCGAAGTGACAAACTGCCCGCGCTGCCCAAATCAAGTTCTGATTCCTTTCAAAATCAAAAGCTACTGGCTTTATTCCCCGCTGGGCGGAGGAGGCATGGGAAGCGTATACAAGGCTGTTTCCGTAGCGGGCGGGGACAAGGAATATGCGGTGAAAGTCCTTCCTCGCAAGGAAAACAAGAACCCTGAATTTATCAAGGCCCTCCTTCATGAGGGTAAAGCCGGAATTTCATTCGGTATCCATCCGAACATTATCGGTATCCTCGAATGCGGTGTGGACGGTGACGAGCATTTCCTTGTATCTGAATTCATCGACGGAGACAGGCTCGACCTGCTTGTCGGTGATCAAAAACAGATTCCCGAAAAAAGGGCCATTGAGATAACTCTCCAGGTTCTTGAGGCGGAAATCCACATCTTCAAGTGCGGATACCTGTTCAGAGATCTTAAACCCCAGAACATAATAATAGACAAAAACGGAATTGCCAGGCTTTTCGACTATGGGCTCTGTGCAACCATTGAAGAGTCTTCAGGATCCAGTTCTGCGGACGAGGTTCATGGTTCTCCTTTTTATATCCCCCCCGAACGCATCGTGGGCGCCCCGGAGGGCGAATACAGCGAGATCTACAGTCTCGGGATGATCCTCTTCTACATGCTCGCTGGAAGGACCTATTATTCCCTCGCTGAAGTTAATGACCTTGTCACGAAACATCTTACTTCCTTGAGGGTGCTGAGCGTAGGATCGTATCTGAAGAACTGCAGCCCGTTGGCCGTTTCCATAATTGACAAGATGATTGCTCGAAGCCCGTCGAGACGCTACCACACTTTCAGCTTGCTGAAAGGCGATCTGGAGCAGCTGCATTCCAAGTTGAATGAAACCGGGGTGACTATCCCCCCACTCATTTCAAAGGCCTTTAAAAAATCATTCGGGAAAAAGACCCGTGTTCTATTAATTGTGTTCTCCTGCTTCTTACTGCTTGTTTTCCTTGCAGGTCTTATCTCATTGGTATATTCAAGACACCAGGAGACACTGCGATTTGAAAAACTCAGTAAGACCTTCATGGAGTCTGCCGCCGCCGAACTTGGTGTTCCGGCTGACGTTAAGCCCCCCGCTTTGACCCCTGCCAGAATAAGCAGAAAAATAGAGGAGGCCGCGAATGAGGCCATAGCTAAAAAAACTTCAGGGCTGCTGCAGTTCAATGAACAGGAAGCCAGGAAGGCGATATGCAGAACTCTCAATATTAACCCGGATGACAAGACTTCCGTTTCCGTTGATGAAGTGAAAAAGAAGATGCAGAGTGAAATAAAGGCTTCAATTGAAAATGAAATCAAGAAGATCGACAGGAGTTTCAACGAGGAATCTGAAATCAAGAAAATTGCATCTGAGTTGAAAATAGAACTCCCCCTCAATGATCCTACTGCATCCATCAAGGACATAGATGCGGAATTCAAAACCTATATCCAGAAGAAGGTTGATGAGAAGCACTCCGCCAAAATGCTATACGGACAGGTTGCTGAGATAGGCAAGAAATATGGTGGATACCGGAAGGGTGACAATGTTGAAGTGATTGATGCTGTCGGACTTCCCCTCAAAGGCGTTTTTGGCGGTAAGGTGGGGAACAAGGTTATCGTAGGTGGCCGACAGATTCTTTTAAGCGATTTGCCTTCAACTGAGGCATTCAAATTCAATGAGGTGGAATGTGAAGCTAGGGTTCAGAAAATGACGGAACAATTTCTGGATGAGTTCAAGAAAACCAAGGAAAAATACAGGAAGGAACTAGAGGCCTCTGAAAAGCCGGAATACTACAGGAAATACGGATATTTCGCTTCCAGTGACGGTGCGTTCAAGGCTCCCAAGGAAATCATTAACGAAAGGATTAAGAAGCTGAAGGACACCCGTCAGGATGAAGTCAGGAAAAAGGAAAAATCCATACGGGATGGCGCTGAAGGCAAATTCGATAAGAACGGTTATATGAAGAAGAATCACTGCAGGGAGATTGACGGTGTCTGGCATCCCGGATCCGAAGTGGTTCAGCTTCTTCTCGCAAAGGATAAGGAGAGTTTTGAAAAGCAGAGGAAAACACTGCTGGATTCAATCAGTGAAAGCGCGTATGCGGATGCCGAAAAACAGGTTTACTCTTCGAACGGATATATCTTCCGTGAAAATAAATGGCAGCCCGCAAGGAAGCTAATTGACGATATCGTAGCCAGGAAAATCAAGGAGGAAGTCAAATAAACAAAGACATTTGGCTCCCTTGCGCCCAATAGCCTGAATCAGCTCGAATTTGCAAATTAATCAACTGTTAGGGGAAGGAATGAAACTTGCGGTTTTTGCGACCGGCGGAACTTTCGACAAGGAATACAACGAACTGAGCGGCGAGCTGTATTTCAAGGAGACGCACATCCCGGAGATGTTGGCGCTGGGTAGGTCTCGCATACCTGTTAGACTTAAGACCCTCATGATGAAGGATAGTCTGTGTATGACTACTGCTGACCGTCAAAAGATTGCATCTGCATGCAGGCAGGCAAAGGAGACGAGGATTGTTATCACTCACGGCACGGATACAATGGAAGATACAGCCTGCTTCCTGGCAAAGAGAGTATTTGACAAGACTGTGGTTCTGACCGGAGCAATGATCCCTTACAAGTTCGGCAGCTCTGACGGGTTGTTCAATCTTGGCAGCGCGCTGGCTCTGGCCCAAATCCTTACGCCCGGCATTTATGTTGTAATGAACGGGAGTTGCTTTCCGTGGAACATGGTCACCAAGAACAGGAGGATTGGTGTCTTCGAGGAGAAACTGACCTCTTCCAAGACTTTAACGCGACGGCGTTCCACGGACGAATGATGCCTGCTGGAACACCAATCTGCATGTGGAAAGTCAGGTCAAGTCTCTGCATGCCGCTTATTTCCAGACACGCGCCTCCATGCGGCATGCGTCACTCCGGTGCCTTCGGACTCCCATTTCTTCTCAAAGTCGGATCTGATCACGGCAATGTCGGCGATCAGGGAATCTTCCCTTGTGTAGCATGGATTCTGTCTGAAGAGATTTTGTACGGATTCAAAGTAGTTTCTGTCGTCGGTTGCAAAATGAACGGTTCCATTTTTCTTCAGGACCCGCAGCATTCTTCCGATGAATTCGGAACTTAGCAGGCGGTACTGCTTGTGTCTGGCCTTGGGCCAGGGGTCGGGGCAGAGTATGTGTATCCTGTCAACCGATTCATCCGGGAGAGTGTATCCGATCAGGTTCCATGCGTCGATCCTGAGGAGTTCTATGTTTGATATCCCCGTTGCCTTTATCCTTTTTTCGAGTCTTCTCAGTCGGCCTATCATTACATCCGCGGCAAGAATTCTCCTTTCAGGATATTTCGAAGATAGTTCCCGGGTAAATCCGCCTTTGCCGCAGCCGAGATCAAGTTCATGGAACGGGGCCTTCCCCGTTTCGTAGCAGCAGTAACAGTCTGTGAGAATAAATATGTCGCCGATTTTTTTCATTATCCGACCATGTGTTGATTTTAAGTAAATACTCTGTATAATAACGAGTTGATTTTTATTTCAAACACAAGTGTAAAAGTGTATACGTAAAATGCTATCTAAAATTCTAACAATTCTGAGAAAGATTTCGAAGATCATCGCCGAGAACGATGATCAGGTGCTGGTTTTTGATGAGATTGTCAAAGTCCTTTCAAAAAACCTGGATGCGGAAGTATGCTCGATTTACGTCTATGATGATAAAGAAAACGAGCTGATCCTCACCGCGACATGCGGTTTGAACCCGAATCTTGTCGGAAAAGTCAAATTGAAACCTGGCGAGGGGATTACAGGTTTCGCGTTCAAGGCCGGGGAAATCATAAATGTTTCAAATCCGGAAAAACATCCCAAGTACAAGTTCGTCAAAGGTTCTGGAGAGGAGAAATACAAGTCATTCCTTTCCGTTCCCCTGACAGTCGGAGGTAGATGTGTCGGGGTTCTCAATCTCCAGAATACCGGAGATACACCTTTCGCTCTTTCAATTACGGATGTGGTAAGGTCTGTCTGCACTCAGATAGCCAACCTGATTATAAGTTCCAAAATGCTGAAAGTGCTTGCAGCCGAGTCTGAGCAGGGCTCAAAAGGGCTTTCGAAAAAACAGAAACAGGTGATTGTAAGAGGCGTTTCAGCAAATACCGGCATTGCAAGCGGAACAGCCGTGGTTTACGCCAAACGCGATTATTTCGCGGAAATAAGCCCCGAGAAAACCGTGGGGGAATCAAAGGAAATCCTTCTTTTCGAACATGCCATCAAGGCTGCTAGAAAGGAAACCGCCGAACTTGGCAAGAAGGCGGTCTCCCTCATTTCAGAGGCGGATGCCTCCATATTTGACGTACATATTCTTTTCCTGGACGATAAAACTCTCCTTGATGCGATAAAACAGAAAATATCCGAAGGTTACAATGTCGAATCGAGCCTTAAGCTTGTCAATGATGACTACCAGAAGCGGTTCAGCCGTCTACAAGAGCAGATATTCAGGGAAAAGGCGCTTGACCTGAAGGATGTCCTTCTCCGCATTTTCAAGATTGTAAGATCGATCAGGGGGGCCGAGATGAAATTGGATATTGAATCCGATCAGGCAAGGCAGATAGTCTTCACCAGCGAACTCCTCCCTTCAGAGCTTTTCAGGTTGCCAATAGATAAAATAGCGGGAATTGTTTGCGAAAAGGGCGGCGCAACTGCCCACGTTGCGATACTCGCAAAAGCACTGAACATTCCCGCCATCATGGGCGCTAAAGACGCAATATCCCAGGTCAAGGTTAATGACGAGGTCATATTGGACTGCCATTCCGAAATCGTCTATATAAGGCCGACTGAGAATGTAAAAGCGCATTTCAGGGATTTGATTTCCCTTACAGAAAAAGAGCCTGAGGATTCAATGCTTGATAAACCTTCCATCATGGAAGATGGAACCGAGATATCCCTCCGTGGAAATATTTCCCTCATAAGCGAAACGTCTATCCTGAAACGGTATGGTGCAAAGGGGATAGGTCTCTATAGGACCGAATTCCTTTTCATGATCCGCGAATATATGCCTTCCGAGGATTCACAGTACCAGGTCTACTCTAAAATATTCAAGGAAATAAAAGGCGAGGATGTAACTATCCGTGTGCTCGACATTGGAGCTGATAAACCTCTGCCTTATGTTAAAATTCCGCAGGAGGACAATCCTGTGCTTGGCTGGCGCGGAATAAGGGTGCTTCTTTCCCAGAAGGAACTCTTTAAGAATCAGCTCCGGGCAATACTGAGGGCTGGAGCACTGGGCAAGCTTAAAATCCTATTTCCCATGGTTTCGTGTGTTTCACAGATGATTGAGACGCGGCAGATCCTGAGCGAAGTTGAAAGCGAGCTCCATGCGAAAAACATACCGCACTCCGACAATTACAAGGTTGGTATGATGCTTGAAGTGCCATCCGTCATTTTCTCGATCGAGGAGTTTCTCGAATATGTTGACTTCATGAGCATCGGAACAAACGATCTCATTCAGTATTCGTTTGCGGTGGACCGCGGCAATGAAATGGTTTCCAGTCTGTTCAATCCGCTCCATCCATCCTTCCTGAAAATCATAAGCCATATAGGACATGTGTTCAAATCCTATCCCGATAAAGGCATAGCGATGTGCGGTGAGATGGCGGGAAACCCCTATGCAGTGCCTTTCATCATCGGAGCCGGAATCAGGGATTTCAGCATGGGACCCAAAAACATTCCTTCCGTAAAGAAGGTTCTACGGTCATATACCGTAAAGGAATGCGAGGATCTTCTGGACAAGGTTGTAACCCTGCACAATCCGGAATCAGTTGAATGTGTGGTAAAACAGTCTTTCACTCAAAAAGGACTTAAAAGTCTTTCATGAATATTCCTTCAGCAATACTCGACAGGACGCTTTTAAAGAAGGATGGTTCACGCTCAATCCTTCATCCATGGATCTACGCATCTGCCGTCCAATCAATTGACGGGGAGCCGGAAGCCGGAGACATTGTCGCAATCAGAGAGCCGAAAGGCGATTTTATCGCATTTGGACATTACAGTCCGCAAAGCCGCATAAGAATCAGGATACTGTCGGTAAAGGAATCGGAGTTTCCAGATGAAGAATGGTTCTTCGCCAAGCTTGAAACTTCATTCGGGTTCAGGAAATCATATCTTGAGAATAACGCATGCTCGGATTCCTGTCGGCTTGTTTTCGGTGAATCTGATGGATTGCCGGGACTGGTTATTGACAGGTATGGGGACATTCTTGTTGCGCAATTCCTTACCTGCGGAATGGACCGTCTCAAGAAAATGATCGTCGCTGCGGCCATGAAAATTTCCGGCGCCACTGCTGTTTACGAGCGTGGCGACTGTGAAATTCGCAAATTGGAGGGGCTTGGTGATTCCTCCGGTTTCATTTCCGGGGAGCCTGTTGCTGACGACGGCAGTTTTCGTGTTAAGGAAAATGGCCTGTCGTTTTATACGGATCTTTTGAAGGGGCAGAAAACAGGGTTCTTCCTGGATCAGCGGCACAACCGCAAGACTGTCTCTGAATTTATAACTCCCGGAACCGATGTTCTAGACTGTTTTTCATATACCGGTGGATTCGGAGTCTATGCCGCAAAAGCCGGAGCCGGTTCCGTGACAATGCTAGATGAATCCGAGTCCGCACTGGCAATCGCAAGGAAGAACCTCTCGCTCAACAAACTTGACAGTTCAAAGTCGGAATTCATTGCCGGTGACGCTTTTTCCGTACTGCGCGAATTCCGCGACAGGGGTAGGCAGTTTGATTTTATAATTCTTGATCCCCCGAAATTCGCCCCGACAAAGGCGACTCTGCCTCGGGCGGAAAGAGCATATAAGGATATAAATCTTCTTTCCATGAAGCTCCTGCGAAGGGGCGGAATGCTGGCAACGTTCTCCTGCTCTTCCGGGATGGATAGGGAAAACTTCAGAAAGGTTCTACAATGGGCTTCCGCAGATGCCGGAAGGGATGTTCAAATTGTCTGGAACTTTTCACAACCGCCGGATCATCCAGTCAGATTGGTTTTTCCTGAATCGGAATATCTTAAGGGCTTCCTGTGCAGGGTGCTGTGAAAAATTTTCCGTTCCGGAGAAATTAACAAGGAAAACAATGAAAGATACAGGCAACAATAAGATAAGTTGTATGAAAGCCGTCTGTTCTGGATGGGACAGGATGGAGAAGACCCTTTTTCATCCGTTTGATCTCGGAAAATGGTTTTTGCTCGGATTCGGCGCCTGGCTTGCCAATCTCGGACAGGGATTTGGATTCCATTTTAATTTTCCATCAATGCCGCAGAAAACTGATTTTCCGGTGGAGCATCTTCCAGTTGCGCTGCTTGTCCTGATATGTTTTGTTTTGGTCGCCCTCGCAATGGCCGGCATTGTAATGGCGATAATCATGCTCTGGATTCGTTCCCGTGGGGATTTCATGTTCCTGGATAACCTTGTACACGGGAAAATATTGATTCTGGAGCCATGGAGGAAATATTCGGGGCAGGGGAATTCACTCTTCATCTTCAGGATTGCATGTTGGATTCTTTTTATCGGATTTCTTATTATAAGTCTGCTTTCATCCCTGATTCTATGCTGGCATTCCATCCGGACCGGCGAGATTGATTCATTCTGCATTGCCGGAATTATCTTTGGAATTTCCTGCTTGCTCATATTCATACTGACGCTTGTATTCTATGAGCTGTCGTTGAAAGGTTTCATTGTTCCTATCATGTTCAAGAAGCGAATAGGTTCATATGAGGCTTCGATTGAGTTCCTGACTCTGCTTTCACGAAATCCGATGGCTTTTGTGAGGTATTACATGATGTACATTTTTTTAAGCATATGCGCTTCAATCGCCGTTGTGATATTCGTTTTTTCGACTTGCTGCCTCTGTTGCATAGGGCTTATAGTTTTATGCCTGCCATACATCTGGGCCGTTGCAATGCTTCCTGTCCTGACATTTTTCAGGTATTACAGCATTGAATTCCTGGCTCAGTTCGGCGATGATTACAACGTTTACGCAGGATGATGGATTTTCGGATTACTGGATTATTG
The DNA here is from genome assembly GCA_964540865.1 of uncultured Victivallis sp. GTDB lineage: Bacteria > Verrucomicrobiota > Lentisphaeria > Victivallales > GWF2-50-93 > GWF2-50-93. The sequence goes on along the minus strand of CAZION010000035.1, from coordinate 11,883 downwards.
GTCTCAAATTCAAGGAGAACTTAAATTGTCTTGACTTGCAGCAAACCATTAATCCATTCCAGTACTTAAAACTTAAAACTTAAAACTTAAAACTTAAAATGCCAATATATGAGGAAAAAAGGATATCAAGGAAGAAATGCCTGTTTATACTGGGCATCGCATTCTTTCTGATTTATCTGCCGTTTCAGATGAATGACCGGGAGTTGAGATGGCGCGAGGGCTACTATGCCGCAATGGCTCTTGAAATGAATCTTTCAAGTCCCAGCACTGTCGCCCACGGCGAGCTGATTTCCTCTGAATATCCGCTGTTCCCTTTGATTGTTTCCGTATTTTATAAGGCAGGGGCCAGCTTGGAATTCGGCCTTAGGTCGGTTTCCGTGATTTCACTTCTTGTTATCACAATCCTGGCATGGGAAGCAGGACGCAGGGCCGTAGGCGTTCAAACCGCCGTTGTCTCCGCCTCCTTGGTTTTCTCATCCATTCTGATGGTTGAGAAATCACTGGACGGTTATCCGGATGTTCTTGGCGTACTGTGTATTTTCTCTGGATGGATTGTTTGGTTCACCTTCGGGCCGGAAAAAGGCAGGTGGAGTCAGGGCTGGCTGCTCGCATCCATCTTTTGCGGCCTAGCCTTCTACACAATTGGATGGATTGGTGTTTTCCTGTTCTGGCTCCCCTTGGTTTTCATGAGGCGCCCGATGACCATATGGTCGAGACTCAGCAAGCCGGGTTTCTTTTTCGGACTGGCTGTAATTTTGTTCTTTATTCTAGTTTGGGGGATACCGAGGTGGATTACGGGTGCGGACATCCCCTTCCGGAACATTCCTTTCAAAACCGAGGATTTCACGGATTATCTTAAACATTTATTGGTGTTCCCGTTTGAACTTTTCTTCCGCATTATGCCGGTCTCACTTTTTGCATGGCCTGCATTCTGTCCGGCGTACACACCCTTAGACAAAAACCCCGTTTTCAGCAGATTTCTAAAGACGATAGTCGCAACCATTTTTTTCTTCCTGTGGTTTTTCCCTTTCACAGACCCGCGTGATTATATCGTCATTATACCTCCACTTGCGATTCTTGCAGGGATAAACTACTGGCTTCTCGCAAGGAGGTTAGGCTTCAAGCTGCATGCACTCCTGAAATTCACCTCATACGCAGGGATTGCTTGCGCATCTCTTGTCATCATTTTCTATATCGTACCCACATCATGGTGGACGGATATTGTATTCCTGAAAAAGGGAGTTGACTTCAGGACAGCCCACGTGGCAATGGGACTCTGTCAGGCAATTGCAGCACTCCTTATTCTTATATTAATGGTGAAGAGGACTCCACAGAAGTGCAATGTATGGCTGCACTCGCTGGCCGTTTGCGTTTCCGGAGCGCTCCTTTACTGGTCAATCGTTTTTCCATATCAGACCCAGGACAGGCCGCAGGAATTCCTTGCAAAGCAGATAAGGGACTCCATCGGGAGTGACTTTTATCCGGGAATGACCATCTACAAGGAGGCCAATCTTGGGTTCTACTCCGCCTGTTCATACCTTTACTGTGCTGAAAAGAAGTCTTCCTTCCTTTCAAAATACGACAAGATAAACATCCGGAAGATAAAGTCTTACAAGGAGCTTCCTGAAAGGCAGAAGACTATTTTCCTTATCAGCGACGAAGTTCCCGTGCTTCCCGGACGGAGGCCCGACAAGTTCCAGCTTGCGGATGAAAAGAAGGTTTATCTCTGGAAAGAAACCACCACAAATAATGGAAAATGATTATGGAGCCGACAAAAACACCCGCAAACACGTTGTCAGAAACACAATTGAAGGAATGGCTCCGCAGCATAGAGCAGCCGGAATACCGTTGCGCGCAGATACGCGGCTGGATATTTAATAATTTTGCCGTTTCACCTGATGAAATGAAGAACGTGCCGGTGGAACTCCGCGTCAAACTCGCGGAGAAGTTTGAATTTTCAAGGACTCGGGAAATCAAGTCCGATAAATCGGCGGACGGAACTGAAAAGCTTCTCCTCAGGCTGCATGACGACGAATGTGTTGAAAGCGTCGTCATCCCATCGCCTGAAAGATTTACATTTTGTCTCAGCACCCAGGTCGGCTGCCCGGTGGGCTGCTTTTTCTGCGCAAGCGGATCCGGCGGTCTGGTCAGGAACCTCGATGTCTCGGAAATCCTAGATGAACTCTTCATCTGCTGCAGGAAAATAGGAGGCCCCCCCGACAATATTGTTTTCATGGGTACGGGCGAGCCTCTCATGAACTACTCCAATCTTGTCGCAGCGATGAACATAATAGGCGGAAAGGAATACATGGGCATCTCCCCGAGGAGAATCACTGTTTCCACAAGCGGGTTTGTCCCCGGGATAATCAGACTCGCCGATGAGAAGAAACCTTGGAACCTCGCAGTTTCAATCCATGCCCCAACTGACAAGGTGCGGGCTGCGCTGATCCCGCTGAAACACAGGTATCCCATAAAAGACATCTGCGATGCATGCCGGTATTATTTCAGCAACACCGGACGCATTGTGACTTTTGAATATACGCTTGTGAAAGATATCAACGACAGTCCGTCTCATGCGCTTGAACTTGCGACAATCGCACATGGCTGCGGTGCCAAAGTCAACCTCATACCCCTGAATCCGGTGGAGAATTCCGCCTTCTTGAGGCCCGAAAAACCGACGATCACAAAATTCGAGAGCATTTTAAGAAGCAAAAAAGTTCCGGTGACCGTAAGGGTTGAGAAGGGTGACAATATCAATGCCGCATGCGGACAGCTGCGAGTTTCGCATTTTAAGGGCGCACATAAAAAAGGAAATGCAAAATGAAAAATGAAATCAGGAAGCTTCTTGTTAAAATGGGAGAGGACCCAGACAGGGCCGGACTTAAATACACTCCTACAAGAGTGGAGAAAAGCCTCCAGTTCCTTACACAGGGATACAGGGAAAATATAAAGAAGATCATAAACAACGCCATCTTCGAGGAAGAATGCGATGACATGGTCATCGTCAAGGATATTGAATTCTACAGCATGTGTGAACACCACATGCTTCCGTTCTACGGTAAATGCCATATCGGCTACATACCGAACGGTAAAATTTTCGGAGTGAGCAAGCTTGCAAGGATAGTGGACTGCTTTGCGAGGAGGCTTCAGCTTCAGGAACGACTTACCAGGCAGGTTGCGGACACCATTCTCGAATCCGTAAACCCCGAGGGGGTAGGTGTGGTGATGGAGGCTCAGCACATGTGCATGAGGATGCGCGGTGTTGGGAAACAGGAATCCCTGATGGTCACATCGGCAATGCTAGGAAGCTTCCGTAAGGAACAGTCCACCAGGATGGAATTCCTGAATTTGATTAAAAAGTAGCTCTGGGGATCACCCAGCAGCTTCTCGGGATGGTATCCCGAGTTACCTGGAAATGGAATCGGTATCAACATGCGAGCATTAATACAGCGAGTTTCTTCCGCATCGGTCGAGATTGAAGGGAAGATTGCCGGTGAAACAGGCAAGGGCTTTCTAATCCTTTTCGGAGTGACGCATACTGACACCGAAAACGATGCTGTCTTCCTCGCGGAAAAATGTCTGAATCTCAGGATATTCGAGGACGCTGATGGCAAGATGAACCTCTCCTTGAATGATATAAAAGGCGGAATCCTTGTTGTTTCGCAATTCACTCTTTATGGCGATGCCAGGAAAGGCCGCCGCCCGAGTTTCACGGATGCGGCAGTTCCAGCACATGCAATTCCACTGTATGAAAAATTCATCTGCGAACTTCGCAAATCAGAGTTGAAGGTGGAAACCGGAGTATTTGGCGCCGAAATGTCCGTGAAGCTGTGCAACCAGGGGCCAGTTACCATCATGTTGGAATCAAAATTATAACGTCTGTATTTTTTCGTGAAAACAATTTCATTGCTTTCACGAAAAAATATCATGTTAATAAAAATAAAAGATAAATGAAAGGAATATAAGATGAAACTTCCAGCAGTGTCGGAAACGAAAATAAACTCAAGGTATGAAGATGCAAGAGAAATCTACGCCTCGCACGGTGTGGACACTGAAAAAGCACTGAAGGTCCTTTCGGGAGTCAAGGTTTCCATGCACTGCTGGCAGGGGGACGATGTGGGTGGCTTTGAAGTGAATGAAACCGGGCTCACTGGCGGGATCATGGCCACTGGGAATTATCCCGGCAAGGCAAGGAACGCCGACGAACTCAGGAAAGACGCTGAAAAGGCGTTTTCACTTATCCCGGGAAAACATCGTTTCAACATCCACGCCATCTATCTCGAAAGCAACGGGAAATATGTCGATCGCGACAATGTTTCTCCTGCCAATTTTTCCAGGTGGGTTGACTGGGCGAAGGATTTGAAAATCGGCCTGGATTTTAATCCCACATTCTTTTCACATCCTAAATCATCTTCAGGCATGACTTTGTCCAGTCCTGACAAGTCGGTCAGGAATTTCTGGATTGAACACGGTGTCAGATCGCGCGAAGTGGCTGCGAGTTTCGCAAAGAAGCTGGGTGGTGCCTGCGTCAACAACATCTGGGTTCCAGACGGCATGAAAGACGCACCGGCGGACAGGCTCGCGCCCAGGCAGAGACTTCTCGAATCCCTGGACGAGATGTTCAATGCCAAGATAAACGGGAATGTTAAGGACGCGGTCGAAGGAAAACTTTTCGGAATTGGCAGCGAGGATTATGTTGTGGGCAGCAATGAGTTTTACCTCGCCTACTCAATAGCGAGGAAGAAACTCGTCTGCATGGACATGGGACATTACCATCCCACGGAGACTATACACGACAAGCTTTCCTCGGTGCTTCCTTTTGTTCCGGAACTGCTGATACATGTGAGCCGTCCAGTCAGATGGGATTCCGACCATGTTGTAATATTGAATGATGATCTCTTGAACCTGGCAAAGGAAATAGTCAGATGCAATGCCCTTGGCCGCGTCTATCTGGCAACAGATTTCTTTGACGCCAGCATAAACCGCATAGGCGCCTGGGTGATCGGGATGCGGAGCCTCCTAAAGGCGCTTCTCATCGCACTTCTTGAACCGGCAGGTACAATGAAAAAGCTTGAACTTTCCGGCAGGAACGCCGAAAAACTCGCACTTTCCGAAGAAATGAAAACACTTCCGTTTGGAAATGTCTGGGACTATCACTGCCTTAAACAGTCGGCTCCGGTGGGAACCTCATGGATAGGCGAAATGGAGAAATACGAGAAAGACGTCCTGTCGGGAAGAAAGTAAGGCTGCAATACTCAGTTCCAATCAAATAGCACGTCAGCAGGGTGACGTGGCTACAGGAAAATTCAGACTGTAGTCGCGTCACTCTGTTGACGCGTTTCTTTTTCAATGGATACGCAGTGGCATAAGTTCTTCAGTTCGCGAGCATCACTGAGATTTTATTTTTCTCCAGCTTTGCCCTGTCTGCGCGTGGGATGTTCTTGTCTGTGATGACAATTTGGACATCTCCTGCGGATGCGAACTTCGCAAGCGCCTTCCTGCCGAATTTGCCGCTTTCGGTCACCACGACAACCGTTTTAGTTCTTTGGACCGATTTGCGTTCCAGCTCCGCCAGGGAAAGGTCGGATGTGAAGAAACCTTCGTCTGAAATTGCGCCGTCGCAACCGGTGAAAAGCATGTCAATATGGAGTTCGTCGAGATTCTTCTCGGAAAGTGGGCCGGTCAGGTCCATGGAATTCCTTCTCAGGGAGCCTCCGAGCAGTATGACATTGAAATCGGTCTGGAAGAATATTGCGGCGACCGATATTGAGTTTGTTATAATCGTCACATTCGTCTTGCCTGAGGATACAAGCATTCTTGCGACTTCAAGGGTTGTCGTGCCGGTGCTCAGCATGATTGTGGAACTGCGGGGGACAAGTGAAATTGCGATTTTCGCAATTTTCTTCTGGAACTCCGACGCGCTGATGTTCGGAAACCCGAGATTCCCCTTGACCGCCGGAATGACTCCTCCGTGCGTCCTCAACGCAATCCCCTGTTCCTCGAACGCCTTGAAGTCACGCCAGATCGTCATCGGGGAAACCTTAAGGAGAATTGCCTCCTCCGCCGCCTCAAGCCTCCCGGCTTTTGCAAGCTTGTCCAATAAATGCTGCTGTCTTCTATTCATAATGTTAAAATATAACATATATGATTTTTATTTTCAAGAGAAAATAAAAATATATCCCAAAATAAGCTTGTCATAATCCGAAACCGGGATATGATATAAACTAACAATGATAACAAAATCAAACATATATAGGAGGTTGAGATGAATAAGAAGAAGTCAGTGGCCGTGCCGGAGATTATAACTGAAACCGTGCCCGGGCCGAAATCCGTTGAATGGCATGCCAGATGCACAAAACATTTCAAGGGGCTCAGCGAGCAGGTGAAACTGTTCCCGGTAGCTTTCGAATCCGGCAAGGGGTGTGTGCTGACTGATGTCGACGGAAACAAGTATATTGATTTTTCTTCCGGGATATATGTCACGACCCTTGGACACTGCCATCCGAAAATCAGCGGTGCGATTGCAAAACATGCCGGACAGCTTATGAATGCGCATGACTTCACCACTCCCATAAAGACACAGCTTGTGGAGAAACTCGCGGAAATACTTCCGGGGGATCTGAGCGGATTCCAGTTCTATGACTGCGGCACTGCCGCTGTCGAGGCCGGTTTGAGGATATGCAGGGCGGCGACAGGGAAAAACGAATTGATTTCAGGTTTCTATGATTTTCACGGCAAAACTTACGGGGGCGTTTCGCTCGGACACATAAGGTCTGCCGCGTACGGGGCCGTGAGGGCTCCGGGTTCGCATATGGTTCCAAGACCTGATCCGTACAGGCCGATGTGGGTCAAGCCGGATGGCACGATTGACACCGACAAGTATATTGAATTCTACGAGATGTATATTGACAGGGGCACTGTAGGCAGTGTAGCGGCATTTGTGCTTGAGCCAATACAAGGTTGGGGCGGTTCCATAATACCCCCGGATGACTTCTTCCCGAAGTTGAAGAAATTCTGTGAGAAGAGGGGCATTCTGCTGATGGCTGACGAAGTGCTGACAAGCTGGGGGCGCACAGGCAAATGGCTTTGCATGGAGCATTGGGGTGTAGTCCCGGATGTGGTGACGATCGGGAAGGGGTTTGGAAACGGGTTCCCTGTGACCTGTGTGGCCGTAAGGGAGCAGTATGCGAAATCATTCGAATCGATATCTGCATCGAGCAGCTACGGAGGCAATCCGATGGCGTGTGCGGCGGCCCTTGCAAGCATCGAAGTGATTATTGAGGAGAACCTGTTGGAGAAGTCGATGCATCTCGGTGAGATTGCCATGAAGAAGATGAATAAGATGAAGGAAAACCATCCCATCGTCGGCGATGTCAGGACGAAAGGATGCCTCATGGGGATTGAACTTGTGAAGGACAGGGCGACAAAGGAACCTTTCAACGAGGCCGGAAAAATGGTGTATCAGAAAGCGTTTGCAAAAGGACTGGCGTGGATACCTGCCGGGCACATATTGCGGATGAGCCCTCCTATTGTGATGGAAGATGAAATGCTGATCAAAGGGATGGATATCATAGAGGAGTCAATCGCTGAAACAGAGAAGGAACTGATGGGGTGATTTTTAATCTCTGAAGTCACTGGGAAGCAAAAGGGGCAATGAAAATTAAAAACACTTCAGGAAAGCGACAGCTTAATTCTGAAAATAAAGGTGGTATGAAAAAAACAAAAGGAACCGGCACCTCAAATATTTCCGCTACCAATCCAGGTATTGAAATCAAAAATTGCGTGTACTCCTGGCAGGGGAAGGATATTCCTCTTTTTTCAGGAGAATTCTCGTATTGGGCTGTGATCCGGGACAATTGGCGTGCAGTTGCGAAAAGCGTGAAATCAATGGGCATTGATGTTGTTAACTCGTATATCCCGTGGAGTTATCATGAACTTTCCCCGGATGAATACGACTGGACAGGAAAGACTTCACCGCAGCGGGATCTAATTGGTTTCATTGATACGATGAAGGAAGAGGGTCTTTATGTAACCCTTCGTCCGGGACCATATATTTACGCAGGCTGGCCACACGGTGGACCGCCGGAACGCATCGGCGGTTTGAAACTGGACCGCCTGTCTCCTGAGTTCATGCGTGAGGGGCGTCGTTACATCGAGACAATCTGCCGTGATGTCCTTGCCCCCCGCCAGATCACAAGGGGAGGGAACATTCTGATGCTTCAAGCCGACAACGAACCGTATCCATTTATTGAACAGCAGGGTGAAGAACTCGGCTGCTTCGAGAAAAAAGGGATGTTCAAGGATTGGCTGCAGAAAAAGTATGATGGCGACATTGGAGCCCTGAACCGCAGATGGAAAAGCGGTTATCGGTCATTCGATGAGCCATCCTTTTATTTTCATGAAATATGCGTGAATACCGAACTCGCCATGGCCGACCGGCTCCTTACATCGCCTGATTATAGGATCCGTTATGCCGACTCTTTTGAATTCATCGGCTGGTACGCTGCGGAGGTTGTCCGCTCGGTTTCGGGATGGATGCGCGAAAGCGGTATCGATATCCCGATTTCCGCGAACAGCTGGTCACCGCTTTTCGCCGACTTCGGAAAGTTCTGCGAGGTCGCAGACATTTCAGGCATGGACCTTTATCCCGCACCTAATTTTACGGATCCCCTGACATCGAAGGGGAAGCGGTCATATTCTGTCAAGGACAGTTGGTTTTCCAATGTTGATATCGTTAAAATGACTGAAGCGGATGTTACGCGTGGAAACGTGTGGAGTGCGGAGTTCCAGGCTGGCATCTACCCTCTCAGCAAAAGCGGTTATATACCTCCAAATCATTTCCGATTCATTACGCTGGCTCTCATGGCCCACGGTCTCAAGGCGTGGAGCTGGTATCTGCTGGTGACACAATACAACTGGCCGAATTCACCCATCAACGAATGGGGATGGCCCAACGAATACTATCCTGTGCACAAGGATGTCCTTTCTCTTGCCCGCAGGATAGAGCCCTGGAACCTGACGGCGTTGAACGACGTCGGTTTAGCCGTGTACAAGCCGCACAGGGTCATAGATCCGGGCAATTTTGAAACCATGTTTTATGCGCTTGAGGCTGAAAATATCCGTTTTGCGTATGCGGATCTGCAGAGTTCCAGCTCGCCGCTGCCTCCATTCTTGGTTTACTCTGGTTCCGAATGGCTTGCCGCTCCGGACCTTCGCAGGCTTGAAACCTATGTGCAAAACGGAGGAACGCTCATAACGTTCAACAAGGTGCCTTTGATGGACGAGTTTGGAAATCCGACAAAGCTGCCTTTCACTTCTCCTGAAGGCGCAAGACCAGTGATGCTGCCAATCTTCATCAACTACAGGAAAGGCAGCGCCAGTGTCAGCAATGCCGGACACCTCGGGTGCAAGGTGAACCTGTGCTACTTCCGCAATGTCGAGGGTGAACCGCTGCGGGCCTGCGTCTCAGACCAGTCGAAACAGGCCTTGGCATTGAACCTTCTTGGCCTAACCGGGAATACGGCAGGATCCCGCGATTTCACAATGGGTTATGCACGGAAGTTCGGCAAGGGGAAGATCATCTTTATAGGCAGCAATCCTTCCGGACATATACTTCGAATGATTCTTGAGCAGGAAGGACAGCCGCCATGCGCCTCAGTGGACACGCCACTGGTCACCACGTCGTGTTTCCGCCATGCTGACGGAAGCTTGATTGTGTTTGCAATCAACCGCAACGACTACCCCTGTAAGGTTCCGATCAATCTGAACCTGAAGAGGCTGGGATTGGACGGAAAGGTGGGTGTGACGGATCTTTCGATGGAGACGGCAGCGACCGCGAAGATTCTCGGCAATGACGGAGAGTTAGAAGTGTCAATAGATGCTTACGATGTTGCCGTCATGCGATTGAAAAAGATATAATTGTGGATTTTAATTATGTCGCCGCCTGCGGGGGCTTGTTCGTTTTTTTTGTTTTAGTATACCCCGCGCTTACGCATGGGGCTACAACATGTCGCCCTCTGCTAGGGCTGAATAATAAGTATTATAGCCTCCGCAGGAGGTGTAATAATGTAGCCCAATGGCGTAAGCCTTGGGAATAAGGATAGGAAATAATAAAAAGCCCCCGCAGGGTGGCGGCACAGGCCTGGAATTAAGAAATACGAAAGGTTGAAACGACATGACGAATATACGGAAAAGATTTGAGTGTGCGTTGTCTGGCGGAAAAATAGAACAACCTGTGTACGCGGTTTACGATTGGTTTGTGAAAAACAGGCCTGCTGTTGACTGGGAGAATCTCTTCAATCTCGGGCTCGGCCAGATCAACCACGCGAATCTTGTCAGGCATGAACACCCTAATTTCGAGCTTGTTGAGAAAGTGTCTGAACAGGATGGCAAAGTTCGCCGCGATGTCCGCCTGGTTACTGACAAGGGCGAGTTGTCCGAATGGTATCTGGGAGAATGGAAACAGGAGCATTTCATAAAGACGCCGGAAGATTACCGCATCATGAAGCGGGCGCTTGAAGGAGTTCGGGTTGTCTCTGATGAAAAGCCTTTCCTTGCGTCGGAATTAAAGCTTGGCGACCGTGGAATCACCCTCGGCCAGATAGCTGGGTTAGGGGCAGGACGCACCCCATTGATGGTGCTGCAGATTGACTGGGTCGGATTGGAACGGTTTTCCATGGACCTGGCCGATGAAATGCCTGAATTGTTTGAACTTCTCGAAGTGATGACCGAAATCAAACTGGAGGAAATAAGGCAGGCCGTCAAGACACCCGCGACACAGATTAAATTATGGGAGAATCTCTCCATTGAAACCATTGGACATGTTCACTACAGGCACCATTTTGTTCCGCTGTATAAAAAGATTCTTGCCATAACCGACGCTGCGGACAAAAAGATCCTTGTTCATTACGACGGCAAGTTGAAAGTCATTTCAGAGGATATTTCCCGTCTGGGTTTTGACGGCATCGATTCTTTCACAGAAGAGCCAGAAGGAGATATAACTGTGAGTGAAGCCAGAGAGGCGTGGCCGGAAAAATTTCTATGGATCAATCCGAACCTGAACTTTTACATGATGCCGGAAAAGGAATTGGCGGACAATATACAGCGGATTGTCCATGCAGCCGGCAATGGACGCTTCTGTCTGATGATCAGCGAAGACGTGCCGCAGAACTGGCAGAAAAGCGTTCCGGCGGTTTTGAAATGCCTCGCCGGGGACGGAAACCACAAGTTCCAAAATCCAAACGCCAAACTCCAAACAAAAGTATAAAACAAAGAAAGCAAAAGAACATGCCTTGCGGCATTAACTACAAACAATGAAGGCTGGATTTGAGGTGAATTTGATACTAAAATATATAGTTAATGCTTTTTTGAATATTGGAATTAAGACTTGAAATAATAATGATAAATATAAACTTGCAAGATAAAGCTCTTGGAGTACCGGCTTCAGCCGGAATATTAAAAGCTGTCATCCTTGACGGCGAGCCAAAAAAATTGCGGCCTTTAGCCGCTTAATTTAGCGTATAGGAATTTCAAAGTTATGTGTGCACGTCATTTAATTTTCGGACTTCTTTTTCTGCGAATTGCGAAATTCGCACATGGAGTGCGGCAATTCATTGCCGCCTTTAATGACGGAATTTATTCCGTTCCATCCAAGTGCCGTGAAATAAATTTCACGAAACAAGGCGGTAATGAATTACCGCACTCCAAGGAGCGTTGTCACGCTCGTAAATCAAAAATCCATTCCAACATTTTAGAACTCAAGTCTTATGTCTTTTGCAGCCCATTCGAAGTTGGAAGTCGGATGTTCAGGGCTCGATGTTCAAATTATTAAAGTTGCGGCTCTTGGCCGCCTAATTTAACGTTAAGGAATTTCAAAGTTGCGTA